>DASXRH010000225.1:0-3098 GCA_036506715.1 Acidimicrobiales bacterium | reverse complement strand
CCAGTACGCCGACGCGCTGGCGGTGGCCGCCGGCCGCCCCCACTATGTGCGCGGCCCGGGGCGGATGCTGCGGTGGGGCGGCGCGCAGGCGGCGCTGCTGCTGCGGTCCCAGCGGGTGAGCAACCGGCGGTTCCGGGAGGCGGCCGGGTGGGCGCCCCGGTGGCGGGGCGCCGACGAGGGGCTGGCGGCCCTCGCGGCCGTCAGCCCGGACCCGGGAGGCCCGGTGGCACCCAGCTCGGGTCCCGCTTCTCCTTGAAGGCCCGGAAGCCCTCGACCATCTCGGGGCCCATGAGGCTGCGGTCCATGGCCATGCGGTCGTAGTGGCCGTAGTACTCGTGGAACGTGCGCTTGGCGGCCAGCCGGGCCTCGGGGGCGGTGCGGCAGCACTGGGCCAGCACGGCGGTCGCCTCGGCCAAGAGGCGGTCGTGGGGGACGACCCGGGCCACCAGGCCCCACGCCTCGGCCTCGGCGGCGGTGACGGTGCGCCCGGTCATCAGCATGTCCCGGGCCCGGGCGGGGCCGATCTGGCGGGGGAGGACCTGGGCGTAGTTGGTGTCGGCGATGCCCCGCAGCAGCTCCGGCGCCCGGAAGGTGGCCCGGTCGCTGGCCACGGCCACGTCGGACAGCATGGCGATCATCAGGCCGCCGCCGTGGGCGATGCCGTTGACCGCGCTCACGATCGGCTTCGGCGACCGGCGCACGGTGTCGAACGGCGTGTTGTCCATGCCCAGCAGCCCCGGCATGTCCATCCAGCCGTCGACGTTGCTGCCGCCCATGTCGCCGCCGGGCATGAACACGTCGCCGGTGCCGGTGATCATCAGGCCGGCCAGCGCCGGGTCGGCGTTGGCGTGGTCGACCGCGTAGCGGATGCCGAAGTACATCGCCGGCGACAGGGCGTTGCGCAGCGCGGGCCGGTCGACGACCACGCGGGCCAGCGGCCCGTGGCGCTCGAACCGCAGGTACGGGGTGCCGAGCCAGTCCCCGGAGGGCGGCTGCGGCCCCGTCTGCTCCGACCCCTCGTCCAATGGACCCCTCCGATTGCTTGAACCGTCGTTCAGACTAGTGTAGGCGGCTATGGGCGAGAGGGGAGCGATCACGGACGAGGCCGTCGAGCGCTTGCGGGCCCGCATCGGCGTGCCCGAGCCCCACCCGCTGCCGCCCCACTACACGGTGCCCACCACCGACGTGTTCCGCCACGTTGCCGAGGCCTACGGCGACGACAACCCGCTGTGGTGCGACCCCGGGTACGGGCCCGCCACCCGGTGGGAGGGGCCCATCGCTCCACCGGCGCTGGTGGGGGGCGACACCCTGGTGGGCGAGGACGAGGTGACAGAGGTCCCGCCCGACCGGCGCGAGCTGATGAAGGGCGACCCCCTGCGGGGGGTGCACGCCTTCTACTCGGCCAGCGCCCGCGAGTGGTGGGCGCCGCTGCACCCCGGCCGGCGGGTCCGGCGGCGCAACGCCCTGGTCGGCGTGCTCGACAAGCCCAGCGAGTTCGGCGGGCGGGCGATCCACGAGTGGACGGGCCAGGTGTTCCGGGTCGAGCACGGCCCTTTGCTGTCGGCCCAGTACCGGCTGATGATCCGCACCGAGCGGACCAAGGCCCGCGAGCGCCGGAAGTACGACGACGTCGAGCTGACCCCCTACACCGACGAGCAGATCGACGCCATCGAGGCCCAGTACGCCACCGAGCGCCCCCGGGGCGCCGAGCCCCGCTGGTGGGAGGACGTGGCCGAGGGCGACACGGTCGGCCCGATGGTCAAGGGCCCGCTCACCGTCACCGACATCGTGTGCTGGCACGTCGGCATGGGCATGGGCCTCTACGGCGTCAGCCCCCTGCGGCTGGGCGCCGCCAACCGGCGCCGCATCCCCCGGTTCTTCCACCGCGACCCGCAGAACGTGCCCGACGTGATGCAGCGGGTCCACTGGGACCCCGAGTTCGCCCGCCGGTCCGGCAACCCCACCACATTCGACTACGGCCGCATGCGGGAGACATGGCTCATCCACCTGTGCACCGACTGGATGGGCGACGACGCCTGGCTGTGGAAGCTGGACTGCGAGTTCCGCCTGTTCAACTACGTGGGCGACACCCAGTGGCTGCGGGGCACGGTCACGCGGCGCTACCTGGCCGAGCGTGACCGGCCGGCCGTCGACCTCGACCTGGTGGCCGAGAACCAGCGGGGCGAGGTCACCACCCCCGGTCACGCCACCGTCCTGCTGCCCAGCCGCGACCACGGGCCGGTGCGGCTCCCCGACCCGCCGGGCGGGGCCACCGACCTCCAGGGCGCGCTCGACGCGGTGGCCCGGGGGTTCGCCCGTGGCTGACGGACCCGACCCCTACGCCCCGGTCGACGGCCTCGGGATCGCCCGCGACGGCGCCGTCCTGCGGCTGACCCTCGACCGGCCGGGCAAGCGCAACGCACTGGACGACGCCATGGTGGCCGGCCTCATCGGCGCCCTCGACGCCGCCGGCCGGGACGAGGGGGTGCGGGCGGTGGTGCTGGCGGGCGCCGGGGACCACTTCTGCGCCGGGGCCGACATCGTGGCCCGCAACGCCCCGGGCGGGACGGGGTCCCGCGGTGCCGCCGGCGCCGACGCCCCCCGGCCCCGGGTCGGGTCGATCCAGCGCCGGGTACCGTCGCTGGCCCACCGCCTGGTGCCGCTGATGCTGTCGGTCCAGGTGCCGGTCGTGTGCCGCGTCCAGGGGTGGGCGGCAGGCATCGGTTTCCACCTGGCGCTGGCCGCCGACTTCACCGTGGCCGCCGACGACGCCCGGTTCTGGGAGCCGTTCGCCCAGCGGGGCTTCACCCCCGACAGCGCCGGCACCTGGCTGCTGCCACGGCTGGCCGGCATGGTCCGGGCCCGCGAGCTGCTGCTGCTCGGGCGCGAGCTCTCCGGCCACGAGGCGGTCGACTGGGGACTGATCCACGCCGCCGCCCCCGCCGCCGACCTCGACGGCGCCGTCGACGAGGTTGTCGCCCGGCTCGCCGCCGGGCCCACGGTGGCCCTGGGGCTGACCAAGTGGCTGCTGCGCTCGGGGCAGTCGGCTGCCCTCGACGCCCACCTCCAGGACGAGGCGATGGCGCTGGAGCTGTCGT
>DASXRH010000224.1:0-2548 GCA_036506715.1 Acidimicrobiales bacterium | reverse complement strand
TGGCCGAGGCCGGGCTGCTGCTGGCCCAGGCGTACCCCGACCGCATCGCCCAGGCCCGCGGCGGGCGGGGGCGGTTCGTGCTGCGGGCCGGGACCGAGGCCTGGGTCACCGCCACCGATCCCCTGGCGGGCGAGGCGCTGGTGGCCGTGGCCGAGGTCGACGGGCGCCGCACCGGCGGGCGCATCCGGCTGGCGGCCCCGCTGGCCCCCGACCAGCTGGAGGAGGTGGCCGGCGACCAGGTCGTCGAGCACGCCCGGCTCGTGTGGGACGCCGACCGCGACGACCTGGTGGCCCGCGTCGAGCGGGAGCTGGGCCGGCTGCGGCTGGGCGCCGTCGAGCGGCGCCCGGCGCCCGGGCTGCCCGCCACGACCGCGCTGGTCGATCGGGTGCGGTCGACCGGCCTGACCGCGCTGCCGTGGACCGACGGGGCCCGGGCCCTCCAGGCCCGGGTGGCCTTCCTGGCCGCGGTGGTGGGCGAGCCGTGGCCGGACCTCTCCGACGCCGAGCTGCGCCGCTCGCTCGACGACTGGCTGGCGCCCCGCCTGGCCGCCGCCGGGGCCACGGGCCGGGCCGATCTCGACCGGCTCGACATGGCGGGGGTCCTGCGGTCGCTGCTGCCGCCGGCGGTGGCCGGCGACCTCGACCGCCTGGCGCCGGCGGCGGTCGCGGTGCCGGGCGGGCGCCGGGTTCCCCTGGCCTACGGCGAGGGCGCCCCCGGCGACCCACCCGTGCTGGCGGTGCGGGTCCAGGACATGTTCGGCGCGACGGCCACGCCCACGGTGGCGGGCGGCCGGGTGCCGGTGGTGCTGCACCTGCTGTCGCCCGCAGGCCGGCCGGTCCAGGTCACGAGCGACCTGGCCGGGTTCTGGGCCGGCTCGTGGCGCGAGGTGCGCAAGGAGATGGCCGGCCGCTACCCCAAGCACCCGTGGCCCGAGGACCCCGCCACCGCCAGCCCGCCGTCGCCTCGGAGGTGACGGCCGACGTCAGTCCAGGACGAACGTGACCTGCATGTGCACCCGGAAGGCGGTGACCTGGTTGTCGGCGACCACCGCCTTGAACTCCTTGACGTACGCTTCCCTGATGCCATGGACGGTCTCGCCCGCCTTGGCGATGCCGACCTTCACGGCCTCGGCGAAGCTGTCGGGAGACTCGGCGCTGATCTCGATGGTCTTGGCGACCGACATGGCATGGACCCCCTCGGGGAGACGAACCCGCCGCCGAGAGTCAACCACTCTGGACGTCAGGCCGCCGCCTTGGCCGCGGCCTCCGGCCCGGGGTCGGCGTGGGCCAGGAGGTCGCGCCCGGCGGTGGCGGCGATGCCGTCGGACCAGCCCGCGCCGGGCACGAGGTGGCGGCGGGCGAAGCGCAGGCCCACCAGCGCCTTGTGGATGGCGTCGTCGCCGCCCTCGCCGGCCTGCTCGACCAGGAGGGCGGCGGCGGTGGTGCGGTGGAGCAGCTCGCACAGCCGGCCGGCGGTGCCCTCGGCGGCGTCGGGCTCGAGGCCGTCCAGCGCGTCGATGCGGGCCCCGAGCTCGCGGGCCGCGGTGGCGGTGGCGTCGACCGCCGGCTGCAGCCACCCCGGGCCGCCGTCACGGGCGGTGGCCAGCGCCGCGTCGACCCGGGCCAGGAGGGCCTCGTGGCTGCGGTCGCGGCGGATCGTCCGCAGCACGTCGAGCACGCAGATGTTCTCGCTGCCCTCCCAGATCGGGTGGCACTGGGCGTCGCGCAGCTGGCGGGTGAGGCCCCAGTCCTCGCAGTAGCCGTTGCCGCCGTGGAGCTCCACGGCGAACGACGCCGCCTCGACCCCCAGCCGGCACAGCCGGACCTTGGCCGCCGGCACCAGGATCCGGCGCAACGCCGCCCCGTCGCCCCGCCGGCCGGCCGCCGCGCACTCGAAGCCGAGGGCGGTGGCGGCCTCGAGCTCGGCCAGCAGGTCGACCAGCTGCTCGCGCACCAGCGGCAGGTCGACCAGGGCCCGGCCCTTGGCCTGGCGGTGGTGGGCCCAGGCGGTCGCCTCGGCGAAGCAGCGGCGGGCGATGCCGAGACCCATCAGGGCCACGCCGAACCGGCTGCCGTTGACCATCTCCATCATGCGTCCGAGGCCGCCGGCGTCGGAGCCCGCCGGCGGGCCGTCCTCGGCATCCGCCGGCCGGGAGCGCAGCGCGTAGCCGAGCGCCCCGTGGAACTCGACCTCGCCCGTGGGCACGCTCTTCGTCCCGAGCTTGGGCTTGAGCCGCCGCATCGTGATCGTGTTGCGCGAGCCGTCCTCGCGCTCCTTCGGGACGAGGTAGAGGCCGAGCCCCGCGGGGCCGTCGGGCGCGCCCTCGGGCCGTGCGAGCATGACGATGGCGGCGCCGTCGATGTTCGAGCAGAACCACTTCTCGCCGTTGATGAGCACCCGTCCGTCGCCGATGTCGCGCGCGGTGCAGTGGACGGTTCGGCCGAGGTCAGAGCCGCCGTCGCGCTCGGTCAGGAACATGGAGCCGTCGACGCCGCCGTCGAAGCTGTCGGCGCGCAGGCCCGGAAGCAGCGAGTCGCGCACGTCCGG
>DASXRH010000223.1:0-3885 GCA_036506715.1 Acidimicrobiales bacterium | reverse complement strand
GATCGCGGACGCGTCTCCTGTTCGTCGGTCCCGAGGACTCGGAGACTCTTCACCATGCCGGGTCGGAGGAGGTCAGGGAACATGTCTCTTCGACCGGATTGGTGAGCTACGAGGGCAGCCTGGACTACATTGCGCAAGCTTCGGTGTGCGTACTCGTCGAAGGCGACGTCAGAGAAGGCGTATTCCTACCGTCGAAGCTCTGCGACTATATCGCGGCGCGGAAGCCCGTGTTGGCTCTGAGTCCGGGAGTCGGCACTGTTGCGGACTTGGCGGCGGAGGGTGGTGTCAGGCGAGTCCACCCGAAGGATGCGGCGGCGGTCGCGGCAGCGCTGGCCGCCACGACGGCCGGGTGCGGCGGTTCGGGCACCGACGGCGGCCCGCCCGCGGCCGGGGGGACGACGACGTCGGCCGCGGGGCCGTCGTCGGGGCCGATCGCCGCCATCACCACCACCACGACCGGCCCGGCGGGCTTCGACGAGGACGCGGTGCTGGCCCGCACCTACACGGTGGGCGAGTGCGTGACCTGGGCGAGCAGCGACTCGCTGACGCCGCCAGCTACGGTCGACTGCAGCGACCCCCACCGGATGCAGATCACCGGCCGCACCGAGGCGCCCCGGCTCGGCCACTACCCCAGCGCCGACGAGTGGACGGTGTTCGTCACCACCACGTGCCCCCAGATGGCCCAGCAGCTGATCGGCGCCCCCCTCGACCCCTACGGGCGTTTCTCGGTGTCGGCCTTCTTCGCCAGCGCCGAGGGTTGGGCCCGGGGAGACCGCACCGTGTGGTGCGGGCTGGGCCACAACACGGGGGCGGCCAGCGTCGGCGCCGGCACCCTCACCGAGGACGTGCGGGGCGCGGACCAGAGCTACCACTTCGCCGTGGGCGAGTGCATCGCCTTCCCGCCCGCCCTCGACGACGTCGCCGCCGTCCCCTGCGACCAGCCCCACCAGAAGGAGATCACCGGCGAGATCTCCTACCCCGAGGCGGGCGGCCCCCCACCGGGCGGGGTCGCCGACGAGCGCTGCGACGGCCTGGCCCTGGACTACCTCGGCCGCCGGCCGCCCGAGCCGTGGCTGGTGGGCAGCGAGTCCCTCCCGATCGAGAGCTGGACCGCCGGTCGCCGCACCTCGCACTGCTTCGTCGGCCAGTGGGAGGCCGACGGCATCACGATGAAGGTGGTCACCGGGTCGCTCCGCGGCCAGGCCTGAGGGGCAGCGCACGCGACAACCCGCGCTGGTGCGAACCGGCGCGCGTTCCGTGCGAAATTCGCAGGGAACGCGCGCCAGTTCGTGGGGTCGGAGGTGCCGACGGCAGCAGCGGCAGGCTCTGCAGCTGGTCGGCCACCGTCAGGCCTCCGGGGACTCCGGGGCCAGGGTGACCTCCACGGCCAGGGTGTCGCCGTCGACCAGGCGCAGCTCGGCGATGCGGCCGGCGCCCCGCAGGTCGGCGGCGGCCAGCGCCAGCAGCGCCAGCCGGGCCGGGCTGTCGGTGACGGTGGCCAAGGTGACGTCGGTGCGCATCGACCGCCGGGCCTCGCTCTTGGCCTTGCGGACCTCGCCCAGCGCGGCGGCGGCCACCGCCAGCACGGCCGGGTCGGGCTCGTCGGCCGGGGAGGCGACGTCCTCGCCCGCCGTGCCCCGCAGGGCGTCGGCGTCGGGCCACGGCGACCGGTGGACCGAGCCCTCCTGCCACCACGACCACACCTCCTCGGTGACGAACGGCAGGAACGGCGCGAACAGGCCGAGCAGCGCCCGCAGGGCGACGCCCAGCGCGGTGCGGGCCGACGCCTGGCCGGTCTCGCCCTCGGCGCCGTAGGCCCGGTTCTTGACCAGCTCGAGGTAGTCGTCGCAGAACGACCAGAAGAACGCCTCGGTGCGCTCGATCGCCCGGGCGTAGTCGTAGCGGTCGAAGGCGACCGTCGCCTCCTCGACCACGTCGGCCAGCGCCGCCAGCATCGACCGATCGAGCGGCTCGGTGACGACCCCCGCCGTGGTGGCCTCGACGCCGAGGGCCAGCCGCGAGGCGTTCAGCAGCTTGGTGGCCAGCTTGCGGCCGATCTTCATCTGGCCCTGCTCCATGGCCAGGTCCATGCCCGGCCTGGCGCCGGCCGCCCAGTAGCGCACGGCGTCGGCGCCGTGGGCGGCGACCAGGGCCACGGGGTCGTCGTCGGCGTTGGCCGCCGACTTGGACAGCTTCTTGCGGTCGGGGTCGACCACGAAGCCCGAGATGGCGGCGTTGGCCCACGGCAGGGCGTCGTGCTCGTAGTGCGAGCGGACCACCGTGTAGAAGAGCCAGGTCCGGATGATCTCGTGGGCCTGGGGCCGCATGTCCATCGGGAACGTGCGGGCGAACAGGTCGGGGTCGTCGACCCAGCCGGTGACGATCTGCGGGGTCAGCGACGAGGTGGCCCAGGTGTCCATGACGTCGGGGTCGGCGGCGAAGCCGCCCGGCCGGTTGCGCTGGCTCTCGTCGTAGCCGGGGGGCACGTCGGTGGTGGGGTCGACCGGCAGCGCGGCCTCGTCGGCCAGGATGGGGGAGAGGTAGTCGACCTCGCCGTCGTCGCCCACCGGGTACCAGGCGGGGAAGGGCACGCCGAAGAACCGCTGGCGGGTGATGTTCCAGTCGCCCTGCAGGCCGTTGACCCAGTTCTCGTAGCGGACCCGCATGAAGTCGGGCCACCAGGCCAGCTCCTTGCCCCTGGCCAGCATGGCGTCCTTGTCGGGATAGCGGATGAACCACTGGTGGGAGGTGACGATCTCGAGCGGGCGGGTGCCGTTCTCCCAGAACTTGACCGGGTGGGTGATGGGCCGGGGCGCGCCGTCCATGGCGCCGGCGTCCACCAGCAGCTCGACGATGCGGGCCTGGGCCTGCTTGACCGTCTTGCCGGCCAGCTCGTCGTACGCGGCCTGGGCCGCGGTGGGGTCGGTGCTCTCCCACCCGGGGCTGCCCCAGGTGACCGGGCGCAGCCGGCCGTCGCGCTGGACGACCGTGCGGACGTCGAGCGCCAACTCACGCCACCAGGTCACGTCGGTGGTGTCGCCGAACGTGCAGATCATGGCGATGCCGGTGCCCTTCTCGGGATCGGCCAGCTCGTGGGCCACGATCGGCACCGGTGCCCGGAACAGCGGCGTGGTGGCGGTGGCCCCGAACAGCGGCTGGTAGCGCTCGTCGTCGGGGTGGGCGACGAGGGCGACGCAGGCGGGCAGCAGCTCGGGCCGGGTGGTGTCGACCCACAGCGGCTCGCCGCCGGGGCCCTCGAACCGCAGCTTGTGGTAGGCGCCGGGGATCTCGCGGTCGATCAGTTCGGCCTGGGCCACGGCCGAGCGGAAGTCGACGTCCCACAGCGTGGGCGCCTCGGCCCGGTAGGCCAGGTCCCGGCGCAGGAGGCGCAGCAGCCCTCGTTGGCTAGCCTTGGTCGCCTCGGGCCCGATGGTGCGGTAGCCGTGGTTCCAGTCGACCGACAGTCCGATGGTCGACCACAGGTCGAAGTAGTCCTGCTCGAGCTGCTCGACGACCTCGCCGCACAGCGCCACGAAGTTGGGCCGGCTGATCGGGATGGGCCGGTCCTTCTTGCCGACCTTCTCGGGGGCCCGGAAGTCGGGGTCGTAGGGCAGCGACGGGTCGCAGCGGGTGCCGGTGAGCAGCTGGACCCGCCGCTCGACGTTGAGGCCGTTGTCGTCCCAGCCCATGGGGTAGAAGACCTCGCGGCCCCGCATGCGCTGGTAGCGGGCGACGAAGTCGGTGTGGGTGTAGGAGCACACGTGCCCCGGGTGCAGGGCGCCCGACACGGTGGGGGGCGGGGTGTCGATCGAGAACACCTCGGCGCGCGACTTGGTGCGGTCGAACCGGTAGGCGCCCTCGTCGGCCCACCGCTGGCGCCACTTG
>DASXRH010000222.1:0-5969 GCA_036506715.1 Acidimicrobiales bacterium | reverse complement strand
CTCGGCCAGCCGGATCCCGAGCAGCTGGCGGGGGTAGTTCCACTCGTAGAGGGCTTCGGCCGCGTCGATGCCCTCGTAGCACTGCAGGCGGACCAGCGGCGTGTCGAGCACCCGAGCCAGCGCCTTGGCCGACTCGGTCTTGCCCACCCCCGCCTCGCCCTCGACCAGCAGCGGCTGGGGCAGGCGCACGGCGCAGAACAGGGCGGTCGCCAGCCCGAGGTCGGCGATGTAGTCGACGGCGTCGAGCCGGCGCGTCAGGTCGTCGACGTCGGCGACGGTCTCTGGCCCGGGATCGGCGTCGGGGGGCTCGGCGGTCATGCGGGGACGTACGCCCCGGGGTCCGCGGCGAAGGCCCGCAAGCAGCCGGTGCCGCAGAACCAGTAGCGGGTGCCCTCGTGGTCGAGGTGGAGCGCCGCGTCGTCGACCACCACTGCCATGCCGCACACCAGGTCGGTGGCGGTGGTGGGCGGCTCGGGCGCCGGCGACGTCCCGGTCGCCGCCGGTCGCCCCGAGGGCCGCGGCCGCAGGGCCACGATCTCGGCCAGGATCGACAGGGCCACCTCGCTGGGGGTCCGGGCCCCGATGTCGAGGCCCGCCGGGGTGCGGATGGCCGCGCGCTGGGCGGGGTCGAGCCCGAGGCCCGCCACGACCGCCGCCCCCCGCTTGGGACTGGCCACGAGGCCGACGTAGGGCACGCCGCCCCGCACCGCTGCCTCGAGGGCCGCCTCCTCGTCTCGGCCGTGCGACGCGACGACGACAGCCGTGGGCCCGGCCTCGCCGCCGGCCGCCGGGTCGACCACCTCGATCCCGACCCGGGGTGCCAGGTCGACCACCGCGGCCGCGATCGGTGAGTCGCCCACCACCACCAGGGTGGGGGCCGGGATCACGGGTTCGAGGAAGATGTCGAGGGTCCCGCCCGACAGGCACGGGTTGACGACGGTGAGCGACCCGGGCCCACTCACCGGCTCAGGACCTGTGTCGCCGCCGCCCGACGCTCCCGGCTCGGGCTCGATGCGCAGCAGCAGGGACTCGCCCGAGTCGAGCAGCGACAGGCTCTGGGCGCGCACGGTCGCCTCGGCGCACACCCCGCCGACGAACCCCTCGATGGTGCCGTCGGGCAGGATGACCGCCTCGTCGCCCGGCTTGGCCGAGGTGGGCCGCTCGGCCCGCACGACCCGGGCGTGGACGAAGGGGACGCGCCCGTCCCGTAGCTCCACCGCCCGGGCCTCGACCTCGGGGATCATCTCGCCGACCAGCGCCCTATCACTGGATGGCCATGTCGGTGCGGAACGGGTTGCCCTGCATC
This sequence comes from Acidimicrobiales bacterium, assembly GCA_036506715.1. GTDB lineage: Bacteria > Actinomycetota > Acidimicrobiia > Acidimicrobiales > VFJN01 > ZC4RG19. The sequence goes on along the minus strand of DASXRH010000222.1, from coordinate 4,663 downwards.
GCCCGCCACACCTGGGCCGGCGTCAGCGGCATGTCGGCGTGGCGGACCCCGAACGGTTCGAGCGCATCGATCACGGCGTTGACGATGGCCACCGGCGAGCCGACAGTGGCCGACTCGCCCACCCCCTTGCACCCGAGCGGGTGGTGGGGCGACGGCGTGACGGTCTCGCCCAGCTCCCAGGTGGGGCACTCCAGAGACGTGGGCAACAGGTAGTCCATGAACGACCCGCCCAGGCAATTGCCGTCCTCGTCGAAGGCGATCGCCTGCATGAGCGCCATGCCCACGCCGTCGGCCAGCCCGCCGTGGATCTGGCCCTCGACGATCATCGGGTTGATGCGGGGCCCGCAGTCGTCGACCGCGATGAACCGCCGCTCCGCCACCTGGCCGGTGCCCTTGTCGACGTCGACCACGGCCAGGTAGGCGCCGAAGGGGTAGGTCAGGTTGGGTGGGTTGTAGACGGCGGTGGCGTCGAGGTGGCCCTCGACCCCTTCGGGCAGTTCGAGGCTGCTGTGCGCCAGCAGGGCGATCTCCTGGATCGTCTTGCCCTGGGACGGGTCGCCCTTCACGTACCAACGGCCGTGCTCCCACTCGAGGTCGTCGGGGGCGCACTCGAGGGCAGCGGCGGCCACGATGCGGGCCTTGTCCCGCACGCGACGGGCGACCACGGCCGCGGCCGCGCCCGACACCGGCGTCGACCGCGAGCCGTACGTGCCGAGGCCGAAGGGCGTCTGGTCGGTGTCGCCGTGGACGACCTCGACGTCCTCGGGCGGGATGCCGAGCTGGCTGGCCACGATCTGGGCGAAGGTGGTCTCGTGGCCCTGGCCCTGGGTCTGCACGCTCAGGCGGACCACGGCCTTGCCCGTGGGGTGGACCCGCAGCTCGCAGCCGTCGGCCATGCCCAGGCCGAGGATGTCCATGTGCTTGCGGGGCCCGGCGCCCACGCCTTCGGTGAAGAAGCTGAGGCCGATGCCCATCAGCTCGCCCCGGCCGCGCTTCTCGGCCTGCTCGCGCCGCAGGTCGTCGTAGCCGGCCATGTCGAGGGCCATCTGGAGGGCGCGCGGATAGTCGCCCGAGTCGTACTCCCAGCCGGTCTTGGTCGTGTACGGGAACTGCTCCGGGCGCAACAGGTTGCGCATGCGCAGCTCGGCCGGGTCCATGCCCAGCTCGTCGGCGAGGACGTCGACGATGCGCTCGACCAGGTACACGGCCTCGGTCACCCGGAACGAGCAGGCATAGGCCACGCCGCCCGGCGCCTTGTTGGTGTAGACGCCGGTGACCTTGCAGTGGGCGGCGGCCAGGTCGTAGCTGCCGGTGAAGATGTGGAAGAACCCGGCCGGGTACTTGGTGGGCTGGGCGGTGCCGTTGAAGGCGCCGTGGTCGGCGATGACGTCGACCCGCAGGCCGAGGATCTTGCCGTCGCTGGTAGCGGCGATCTCGCCGTGCATGTGGTAGTCGCGGGCGAACCCCGTGGACATCAGGTTCTCGGACCGGTCCTCCATCCACTTGACCGGCTTGCCCGTCACGATCGAGCCCACGACGGCCAGCACGTAACCGGGGTAGATCGGCACCTTGTTGCCGAACCCGCCGCCGATGTCGGGCGAGATCACCTGGATCTTGTGCTCGGGTAACCCTGCCACCAGCGCGTAGACCGTGCGGTGGGCGTGGGGCGCCTGGCTGGTGATCCAGGTCGTGAGCTTGCCGGTCACCTTGTCCATGTGGGCGACCGAGCCGCAGGTCTCGAGCGGCGCCGGGTGCGACCGCGGATAGATGATGTCCTGGCTGACCACCACGTCGGCCCCGGCGAACACCTCGTCGCAGGTGGCCTTGTCGCCCGACTCCCAGTCGAAGATGTGGTTGTCGGCCTTGCCCTCGATGTCGTCGCGGATCACCGGCGCCCCGTCGTCGAGGGCCTTGCGGGCGTCCATCACCGGGTCGAGCGGCTCGTATTCGACGTCGATCAGCTCGAGGGCGTCGCGGGCCGCGTAGCGGTCGTCGGCGACGACGAAGGCCACCTCCTGGCCCTGGAACCGGACCTTGTCGGTGGCCAGCACGGCCTGGACGTCGTTGGACAGGGTCGGCATCCACGCCAGGCCCAGGGTCTCGAGCACCGCGCCGGTGATCACCGCCTTGACCTTGGGGTGGGCCTCGGCGGCGGCGGTGTCGATGGAGACGACGCGGGCGTGGGCGTAGGGGCTGCGGAGGATCGCCCCGTAGAGCATGCCGGGGAGCTGGATGTCGTCGAGGTAGTTGCCCTTCCCCCGCAGGAACCGGGCGTCCTCCTTGCGGAGCATGCGGCCGAAGCCGATGGGGTTGCCCGCCGCGCTGATGGGCACCTCGGGCGGTGTGTCGGTCGCGGTCATGCCGGTACCTCCTCGCTGGCCCCGGCATCGGCGCCGGCCGCGGTGGCGTCGGCCTCGGCACCGTCGGGGTGCTCGGCGGCCCAGCGCACGGCCCGCACGATGTTCTCGTAGCCGGTGCACCGGCAGAACTGGCCCGAGATCACCTCGCGGATCTCACCCTCGTCGGGGTCGGGATTGTGGTCGAGCAGCCAGCGGGCGGTCATCAGCATGCCCGGGGTGCAGAACCCGCACTGCAGGCCGTGGCACTGCATGAACCCCTGCTGGAGGGGGTCGAGGTCGCCGCCGCGGTCGAGGTCTTCGACCGTGCGGATCGCGCGCCCGTCGGCCATGGCGGCCAGCACCGTGCAGCTCTTGACCGGCTCGCCGTCCATCCAGAGGACGCACGTGCCGCAGTTCGAGGTGTCGCAGCCCCAGTGGGTGCCGGTCAGCCCGAGGTGGTCACGGACGAAGTGGACGAGCAGCAGCCGGGGCTCGATGTCCCGGGTCACCTCGTCGCCGTTGACCGTCATGGTCACCAGCATGGTCATGCTCCTTCCCCTCGCGCCCGGGCCACGGCCCGGCGCAAGGCCCGGTGCGTCAGCTCGCCGGCCAGGTGGCGCTTGTAGTCGGCCGGGCCCCGTTGGTCGGTCGACGGGTTGGTGGACTCGGCCGCCGCCTGGGCAGCGGCCGCCAGGTTGTCCTCGGTGGCCGGCTGGCCCCGCAGGACGTCCTCCGCCGCCGGTGCGCAGAAATGCGGAGCCCCGACCGCCGTCAGCCCGATGCCCACGTCGGCCACCGTGTCGCCGTCGAGAGTGACCACGGCCCCGGCGGCGGCGATCGCCCAGTCGCCGGCCCGCCGCTCGACCTTCTCGTAGGCGCTGCCCGACCCCGGCCGCAGCGGCACCCGCACCTCGGTCAGGATCTCGGCGTCGCCCACCACAGTCTCGTAGGGCCCGGTGTGGAACTCGCGGGCCGGCACGGTGCGGGTGCCCTCGCCCGAGCGGACGACCATCGTGGCCCCCAGGGCGGAGCCCACCGCCGACAGGTCCTCGGAGGGGTCGGCCTGGCAGACCGAGCCGCCGATCGTCCCCCGGTTGCGGACGATCGGGTCGGCGATCACCCGCTCGGCGTCGGCGAAGATGGCGTAATGCTCGGCCAGGAGCGGGGAGTCGAGCAGCTCGGCGTGTCGGGTCATGGCGCCGATGGCGATCTCGCTGCCGTCGAGCCGGATGTAGGACAGGTCGGCGAGATCGTTGATGTCGATCAGCACCTCGGGCCGGGCGAGGCGCAGCTTCATCATCGGCAGCAGGCTGTGCCCGCCGGCGACGAGCCGGGCCTCGGGACCGTGGCGTTCGAGCATGGCCAGGGCGTCGTCGACGGTGCCGGCCCGCTCGTACTCGAACGGCGCGGGGGTCTGCACGGTGGTCCTCCCCTCGAGGCAGCGGGTCACGGCGTCGGCCCGCTGCGCTGAGTCTGCGCTCGGCCGCGCAACCGGTCCAGAGCGGGCTAAGCAATCGGTTATCCGGCGATACGGTCGGTGCGTGACGTTCACGCAGCGGACGGTTCGGGATCGGGACCGGGAGCTCTGGTGACCCTCACCCAGCTCGAGGCCTTCGTCCTTGTCGCCCGGCTGGGCTCGGTCAAGGCCGCGGCCGAGGTGCTGGGGGTCAGCGAGCCGGCCGTGTCGGGTGCCCTGGCGGCACTGCGCCAGCACCTGGGGGATGCTCTCGTGTCGCGGACCGCCGGCGCCATGGAGCTCACCGCCGGCGGCCAGCGCCTGCTGCCCATCGCGTCGCAGATGGTCAACCTGGCGGCCGATGCCACCGACGCCATCCGCCGGGCCCAGGGCGCCCCCGATCTGCTGCGGGTCGTGGCCACCAGCACCGTGGCCGAGTACGTGGCCCGACCCCTGCTCACGGCATTCACGGACCGGCACGGCCCGGTCGAGGCGACGCTGGGGGTCACGACTGCCACCGAGATGCCGGCCCTGCTCATGGAGCGCCTGGCCGACGTCGGCCTCGGCCCCCGCGTCGCCGGCCTGGAGTCGGAGCCGATGATGCGCTACCGCCTGGTGGTGGTGGCCGGGCCCGACCACCCCCAGGCCCGCTCGCCCCGGATCGGGTCGCCGACGCTGGCCCACCAGGACTGGCTCGTCGATGCCAGCGGCGCCGACCCCGCCACCGAGACCGGGGTGCTGCTCAACCGGCTGCGGGTGCCGGACAGCCGCGTCCGCGTGTTCCCCAGCCTGGGCGCCGCCTGGGCGGCGGTGGCCGGCGGCGAGGGCGTGGCCCCCGGCGTCGCCCACCTGGTGGCCGACGATGTCG
>DASXRH010000221.1:0-3393 GCA_036506715.1 Acidimicrobiales bacterium | reverse complement strand
CAGCCCACCCGCAGGCCCGGCGCCAGCACCTTGGACGCCGTGCCCAGGGTGACGCTCCACTCCGGGGGCACGCCGGCCCGCAGCCGGGGCGGCGGCGGGGCGAAGCCCAGGTCCCGGTAGGGGTCGTCGTCGACCACCACGAACCCGTAGCGGTCGGCCAGCCCGCCCAGGTGGATCCGGCGCTCGGCCGACATCACCACGCCCGACGGGTTCTGGTACGTGGGCGCCAGGTAGCAGACGCGGGGGCGCAGCCCGGCCGCCAGGTCGTCGGCCAGGCGGGCGGTGTCGAGCCCGTCGTCGTCGACCGGGACGGCGGTGACGGCGGCGTCCGCCGCCGCCAGGACCTGGGCGGCGCCCAGGTAGGTGGGGTGCTCCACCACCACCGTGTCGCCCGGGTCGACCAGCGTGCGGACCACCAGGTCGAGGGCCTGCTGCGAGCCGTGGGTGATGCGGACGTCGGCGGGGTCGGCCGGCGGCTCGGCCAGGGTGCCCGCGGCCCAGGCCCGTAACGGGGCCCAGCCCTCGGTGGTGCCGTACTGGGCAGCCGCCGGGTCGGTCAGGACCTGGGCGGCCAGCTCGGCGAGCACCGGGTCGTGGACGTGGTCCACCGCCGGCAGACCCCCGGCCAGGGACAGCACCCGGTCGTCGGCGGTCAACGCCAGCAGGTCCCGGATCGTGGACGACGGCACGCGGCCGGCCGCGCCCGAGACGCGGGGTCGGTGGAGCACGGTGGCCATGGATCGAGCGTGGTCCCCCCGCCGGGATTGGCCCAGGGCCAATCCCGCGCCGGTGGACCAGCGTCGTCGTACGCTCCGTCAGGCCGGGTCGGCCGGCGCGACGGAGGTGACCATGGGCGCCAGGCGCCGGGGGAGCGAGGAGGCGCAGCGGTTCTGGGCCGTCGACAGCACGCCGTTCGCGGCCGATCCGCCGCCCACCCAGCCGTGCCGGATCGTGCTGCGCCAGGTGTCCGACAACGAGTTCGCCCTCCAGGAGCGGGTCGTGGTGGCGTGGCCGCTCGGCGCCGAGGGCGGACCCCCGCCGGGCCCGCTCGTCATCGAGCCCGCCTGGCTGCCCGACACCGACCTGGCCTCGGTGCCCGACCACCTCGGCTGGTTCGCGCGCCGGTTCGGCCGCCACACCCCGGCGGCCCTGGTCCACGACCTGCTCAACCCCGGTCGCGACGAGCCGTGGCCGCCCGGGCTGCCGGAGGGCTGGCGGCTGCCGCCCGAGCGGGCCGACCTCGCCTTCCGCCGTCTGCTCACCGACTCGGGCGTGCCCCCGGTGCGTGCGTTCCTCATGTGGGCGGCCGTGGCGGCCCGCACCCGGTGGCACAGCGGCTGGGCGGGGGCACTGAGCCTGGTGCTGTGGGGCGTGGCCGCCGTGGCCGGGTCGGCGACGTTGGTGGCCGGCCTGGTCGACGGGGACGCCGCCGCGGTGGCGGTGGCGCTGGTTGCCCCCGCGGTGGCGGCCCTGCTGTGGGGCCGGCAGGTCGTCGCCGGGCTGGTGGCGGGCTACTCGCTGTGGTGGATCGTGTTCGGCTCGCTGCCCGCCTGGCTGGCCTACAGGGCCTACCAGGTCGTCGAGTGGGTGGTCTGGCGCCTGCGGTGCGCGTCCCGCCGCCGGCGGGGGGTGCCGATGGGGGTCCAGCCGGCACCGCCGGTCCGCTACCCCCACCGCTGACGGGGGCGCCGGTACGGCACGGCGCGGGCGGGTACCGTCTGGCCATGGCGACACGGGTCGGCGATGCGCCCGAGGTGCGGCCGTCGGTGGACGGCAGGCCGGTCGGCGTCGGGCTCGGCCTCGGCTCCGACATGCCGGTGCTGGTGGTGGCGGGCACGACGGCCACCATCGAGCCCGACATCGCCGTCCGCCTGCTGCCCACGCTCAAGGCCGTGGTGGCGCTGGCCGCCGAGCACGGCATCGCGCTGGTCACGGGCGGCACCGACGTGGGCGTGTTCCACCTGCTCAGCCTGGCCCTGTCGTCGAGCCCCGGGGCCCGCCCGCCCCTGGTCGTGGGGGTGGCGCCCGACGCGCTGGTGGCGGACCCCGGCGCCGAGCCGGGCCCCGACCAGTCCCGCGCCGACCCGCAGCTCGACGCGCTGGTGCGGGTCGACGGCAAGGCGTGGGGCGACGAGGTGGTGGCCCTGTCGCGGCTGGTGGCCGACATCGCCGGCGGCCAGCCGTCGGGGCTGCTGCTCGTGGGCGGCGGCGACGTGAGCCGGGCCGACCTGGCCGAGCACCTGGCGCGGGGGCGTCCCGTGGTGGTGCTCGAGGGCACCGGGCGGCTGGCCGACGCGCTGGGCGACGGGCGGCTCCCCGCCGGCGACGAGGGCGACGAGCGCATCGGGGCGAACGGCGACGGCGACGCCCCGCCGCTGGCCGACCTGCCCGCCCTGCTGGCGGCGGGCGACGTGCGGGTGGTGGCCGTCGACGACCGCCAGGCGGTCACCGCCCACCTGACCCGGGCACTGGTGCGGGGCCACCGCCGGCCGCTGCGGGACCGGATGGCGGTGCTGGCCCTCATGCCCCGTGTCCGCTACCGGCCGCTGCCGCCGACCCCGCCGCTCACGTCGGCCCAGGCCCGCGACTTCCCGCTGCTCCTGCCCCGGGTGGCCGAGGCCGAGCGCGAGATCTACCCCGCCTTCGCCCGCTTCGAGGTGGCCGCCCGCCGCGAGCAGAACCGCCACCGCTGGTTCTCGGTGCTGGCGATCCTGGGTGCCCTGCTGACCACCGCCTTCGGCGCCACCCAGGTGTGGCTGCAGTCGGTGGCGTGGCCCGGCGTGGTCGTGGCCACGCTGGGCGCCGCCACCTCGGTGCTGACCACCCTGGCCCGGCGCCAGGGCACGCTCGACACCTTCCTCGACGCCCGCACCCGGGCCGAGCGGCTCCGGGCTCTGTACTTCGCCCACCTGCGGCGGCCACCTGCCGCCGACGGCGCCGCCGCAGACGCCGAGCTGGTCGAGCTCGGGCGCCAGGTGGCGGCGCTGGCGTCCGGACCGGTGAACAAATGAGCGCCGCCGGCGATTGGCAGGCCCAGTACGTGGCGGCGTACCGCCGCTACCGGCTCGACGACCAGCGGGCCTACTACGGCGCCCGCTCGCGGTCCTACGAGCGGGCCCGGCGCATGGTGATCACGATGTCGGCGGTGCTCATGGTCTTCGCCGCGTGCTTCGGCGCCCTGGGAGCGGCCGACGCCGACCGACGGGCCCTGTGGGCCTTCCTGGCCGCCGGCGTGGCGGCGCTCGGCACCGCGTTCACGTCCTTCGAGGCCGCCTTCGCCCTCGAACGGTCGGCCCGGCTCTACGACCAGGCCGAGCGGGGCCTCGCCCTGGTGGCGGCCGAGACGCCCCCCGCCGCGGCGCTGGCCGACGACGGGGCCGAGGCCCTCATCGA
>DASXRH010000220.1:0-3686 GCA_036506715.1 Acidimicrobiales bacterium | reverse complement strand
CCGGGCGCTGCGCCGGGCCGCACTGCCGCCCGGCGGGCGCCTGGGGATCTACGGCTTCGGCGGGTCGGGCCACCTCGCCGCCCAGGTGGCACTGCACGAGGGGGCCACGGTCCACGTGATGACCCGGGGCGAGGAGGCCCGGCGGCTGGCGCTCGAACTTGGGGCCGCCAGCGCCGCCGGCGCCACCGACCCGCCGCCCGAGCCGCTCGACGCCGCGGTGCTGTTCGCCCCGGCCGGCGAGCTGGTGCCGGTGGCGCTGCGGGCCCTGGACCGGGGCGGCACCCTGGCAGTCGCCGGCATCCACCTGAGCGACGTCCCGGCGCTGCGCTACGAGGACGACCTGTTCTACGAGCGCCAGCTGCGCAGCGTCACCGCCAACACGCGCCACGACGGCGAGGAGTTCCTGGCCCTGGCCGCCCGCATCCCGGTGCGGGTGACGACCACGCCCTACCCGCTTGGCGCGGCCGACCGCGCCCTCGCCGACCTGGCCGGGGGCCGCGTGCGGGGCGCGGCCGTGCTCATGCCGTAGTGCTAGGCCGCCCGGGCCGGGACCTGGCGCTGCCTGGCGCTGGCGCCCCAGTGGGCCACGTCGAGCACCACGGCCAGGGCGATCCAGAACCAGTCGCTCCCCGTCACTCCGACGCGCGGTTGCCAAAGCAGCACGTAGATGAGGGTGGTGAATGGCAGGAAGATGATGCCGAGCACCGGCCACACGAGCGACGTGAACACTTCGTCCATGCGGTCGGGCCGGGCGATCCAGAAGATGACCAACGCGAAGCGAGGGAACATCCCGGCGAACAGAGCCAGCAGGCAGCCCATGGTCTCACTCCTCGGGAGGGGGGCTCGTGACCCGGCATCGTCCGCTCCGGCCCGGGTCCGGGCATCGCCCGGGAGGGGTGATGCCGGTTCCCGGCTGCCCGGCTGGCTTACCGGCGGTAGATTTCCGCCATGGCTGAGGGGGAAGACATCGGCCGCCGCGACGACGACCTGCTGCCGATCAAGTTCGGCCCGGTCAGCAACGGCGAGTTCCATCCGCTACCGCACAGCCCGCTGGTGCGCGAGACCATCCGCCGCACCTACCGGCTGGCCGACGACACGTCCCGCCGCCTGGGCATCTCCCGGCGCCGCTTCCTGACCAGCGTCACCGGCGCGGCCGCCACGCTGTTCGTGCTGGCTGCCTGCTCGAAGGAGGAGTCGGCCTCGAAGGGGAGGTCGCCCGGCGGCACCTACGGGGTGTCCGAGGACGCCACGACCGACACGGCCACCGCGCTCGACGAGCTGGGCGGTGAGGAGTTCGTCTTCGACGTCCAGACGCACTACGTGAACTACGACCTGGCCCAGGCGGGCGGTGAGTGGACGGCAGCGTTCCCTCAGAACCGGTGCGAGGAGGGCGCCGAGTACGGCAGCCCCAAGGTCTGCTTCACGGCCGACGCCTACTTCCGCGAGGTGTTCGTGCGGTCCGACACGTCGATGGCCATCCTCTCGGCCCTGCCCTCCCAGGCGCTGCCCGGACTGCAGCCGGCCGACATGGCGTTCGCCATCGACATGGCCACCCGGCTCGGCTGCGACGGCCGAGTGCTCATGCACGGCGGCGCCTACCCCCACCAGGGCCCGATCGACGCGGCGCTGCTGGCGATGGACGACCTGCGGGACCGCTACGACCTGGCCGCCTGGAAGATCTACACGATGACCCCGACCGACGCCCACTTCTACTTCGACGACCACGACCCCAGCCGGCCCCAGATAGGTCAGCGGTTCATCGAGCACGTGCGCGAGATCGGCCCGCCCATCATCTGCACCCACAAGGGGATCAGCTCGATCGTCGGCTCCACCCCCGAGCTGGCCGACCCCAGCGACATCGGGCCGGCCGCCGCCCGCAACCCGGAGGTCGCCTTCGTCGTCTACCACTCGGGCTTCGAGCCCGGGCAGGGCGGCACCGGTCCCTACGACGCCGCCGACCCCCAGGGCGTCGACCGCCTCATCGCCTCCCTCGAGAAGGCGGGGGTCGAGGCCAACAGCAACGTCTACGCCGAGCTGGGCGGCACGTGGTGGTTCCTCATGCGCGACCCCACCGCCGCCGCCCACGTGCTCGGCAAGCTGCTGCGTTACGTCGGCGAGGACCGGGTGCTGTGGGGCACCGACTCGATCTGGTTCGGCACACCGCAGGACCAGATCCAGGCCATGCGCACTTTCCAGATCAGCGAGGAGCTGCAGGAGCGCTACGGCTACCCGGCGCTCACCGACGAGATCAAGGCCAAGATCCTCGGCGCGTCCGCCGCCCGGCTGTACGGCATCGAGCCGGTCACCGGGCCGTGCGACCTCAGCGCCGAGGAGGTCGAGGCCGTCCGGTCGGCGCTGCCCCCCGCCCGCACGTACGGCCCCACCACCTACGCCGAGTCGGCCGCGATGATCGCCGCCCATCAGGCGGGCTACCTGACCTGACGGCGGGCGGTGTGGGCCGCGGTCAGCCACAGTCTCGCCCCCGGGTTCGGCCACCCGACCGCGGCCGGGCGCTACCCGCCGCCCGCGGGGGGCGCCGGGCGTCAGCCGGCGGGTTCGAGCACGACCACCGGGATCTGCCGGTCGGTGCGGGCCTCGTACTCGGCGAACCCGGGCATCGCATCCTTCTGGAGGGACCACAGCCGCTCGCGCTCCTCGCCCTCGGCCACCCGGGCCCGCACGGGGCGGGTCTCGGTGCCGACCTCGACGGACACGTCGGGGTGGGCCATCAGGTTGCGGTACCAGTCGGGGTTGGTGGGTGCGCCGCCCTTGGTGGCGAAGATGACCAGCCGGTCGCCGTCGGGCTGGTAGACGAGCGGGTTGACCCGCTGCTGGCCGGTGCGGGCCCCGGTCGTGTGGAGCAGGAGCATGGGGGCGCCGGCGAACCCACCGCCCACCTTGCCCTCGTTGGCCCGGAACTCCTCGATGATCGCGCTGTTGAAATCGGACATCGCGGGCGAGGCTAGCGACGGCCGCGCGCGGCTCCACCGGCCCCCTTCCTGTACCAGACCTGACATGCCGGACCTGGAGCGCGTTAGCGTCACGACACACAGCGGCTGGCTGCCCGGTGGGGGATAACGGGCGGGCGGCCCCTCGACTGGAGGAGGAAGGCCGTGAAGACACGCCTCAAGTTCATCGCCGCCGTCGCGATCCTGGCGGTGATCGGCATGGGCACTGCTGCGGTGGCCGACAACGGGAGGGAGCGCGAGACCCTCACCGGCTATGAGGAGGTGCCGGCGCTCTCCACGCCCGGCGTGGGTGACTTCAGGCTCGACGTGGCCCGCACCGGCGACTCGATCAACTATGAGCTGACGTTCAGCGGCCTCGAGACGGACGCCACGCAGGCGCACATCCACTTCGAGAACGCGACGAACAACGGTCCGATCGTCGTGTGGCTGTGCACCAACCTCGGCAACGGCCCCGCGGGCACGCAGGCATGCCCTGCTGCCGGCGGGACGATCACCGGCACCATTGCGGCCGCCGACGTCACTGCCGGCGGCGCGGCCCAGGGCCTCGCCGCCGGCGAGTTCGACGAGTTCGTGCGGGCCCTGCAGTCCGGGGCGACGTACGTCAACGTCCACTCGACCGGCCACCCGGGCGGCGAGATCCGTGCCCAGATCGAGGACAACAACCGCGGCCACGAGAACTGACCCGATCCCCCGATAGCGGGGGATCAGCGCATGAGG
>DASXRH010000219.1:0-2096 GCA_036506715.1 Acidimicrobiales bacterium | reverse complement strand
GAGGCGATGATCTGGACCCCGGCGAGCCCGCCGTCGTCGAGCACGGCCCGCACCTCGCCGGCCAGCGCCCCGAGGTCGCCCGAGTCCAGCCGCACCCCGCCGATCCTGATGCCCTCGCCCGCCAGCTCCTGGGCCACCTCGACGGCGTGGCGGGCCCCGGCGACCGTGTCGTAGGTGTCGATCAGCAGCACCACTCCATGGGGGAAGCTGCGGGCGTAGGCCTGGAAAGCATCGCGCTCGTCGTCGTAGGACATCACGAACGAGTGGGCCATCGTCCCCGACAGCGGGATGCCGAAGCGATGCCCGGCGGCCACGAGCGACGTGCCGGCGGCGCCGGCGATCCAGGCCGCCCGGGCCGCGGCAAGGGCGGCGTCGACCCCGTGGTCCCGCCGGGCCGAGAAGTCGACGAAGCTGCGGTCACCGCAGGCCAGGGCCACCCGGGCGGCCTTGGACGCCAGCATCGTCTGGCTGGCCACCCGGTTGAGCAGCCACGTCTCGACCAGCTGGGCCTCGACCAGCGGCCCGGTCACCCGCACGAGCGGCTCTCCCCCGAACACCACCTCGCCCTCGGGGACCGCCCACACGTCGCCGGTGAACCCCCGTCCGGCCAGGCTGTCGACGAAGCCCGGCGGGAAGAGCTCCAGGCTGTCGAGGTAGGTCAGGTCGTCGGGGCCGAACCGCCACTGCTCCAGCCCGGCCAGGGCGTCGTCTAGCCCGGCGGCCACAAGGAAGCGGCGCTCGGCCGGCACGTGCCGCACGAACAGCTCGAACGTGGCCTCGTGGTCGATGCCCTCGGCCTGGTAGGCGGCGGCCATCGTCAGCTCGTAGAGGTCGGTGACCATGGCGGGGGGCGCCGGTCCGCCGGCCGCGGGCGCCACCCGGGCTCACCCCAGCGCCACGCCGGCCGCCGACATGGCGTCGACGGCCCGTTGCCCGTCCCCCGGCTCGACCTCGACCGGCCGCACGCCGTCGAGCACGACCGTGATGCCGTAGCCGAGGCGGATGGCGTCGAGGGCCGTCTCCTTGACGCAGTAGTCGGTGGCCAGGCCCACCACCACCACCCGTTCGACGCCGTGCTCGCGCAACCGGGTGTCGAGCCCCGTGGGGGTGACGTCGCCGGTGGTGGGATGCACCATCGAGAACCCCGAGTAGCCGTCCTCCCCGCCGCTCCCCTTGCGGACGGACGGGCCGGCCACCGCCAGCCGGGGGTGGAACTCCGCGCCCCATGTGCCGCCGACGCAATGGACCGGCCAGATGCCCCCGTCCTTGGCGAAGTGGGGCGTGTCGGCAGGGTGCCAGTCCTGGGTGTAGACGATGAATGCGCCGGCCCCCCGCGCCGCCTCGATCTCCGCGTTCGCCACGTCGATCACGGACTCGGCATCGCGCACGTAGAGCGAGCCGTCGGGGTCGGCGAAATCGTTCTGCACGTCGACGACGAGCAGCGCCGTGCGAGTGTCGTAGCCACCGGGCACGGAGGGAAAACTAGGCGCGCGGCGTCGCCGGACGGCGCGATGGGGCGGAACGCGTTGGGACGGCACGCGCCCCGCGTCCTATTGTGGTCGCTGACGGTGCGGGATCTCCCCCGACCCGCACCACCGCCGTAACCGATCTTGGCCGATGTTCGGCCTTCCCCGGTGTTCCTCAACGCGTGGCATGTCCTGTGCGTGCCCGCCGGTGGATCCCGGTGACGACCGGACATCCGCTCCCCTGCCTGGGACCGAATGTGTCGGTGACCGTTGTCACCATCACGTCAGACATGGAACAGACGCCGTCATTCCGGGTTCTAGACCCCCGAGAACCAGGAAAACCCGTGACTACGGGGAATCCCACCGCGGTAGTGGTGGTTGAGGAGTTTTGAAATGAGTGATTCTGTAGGTCAGTACCTCAACGAAATCGGCCTCGTGCCCCTGCTCACCGCAGACGAGGAGCGCGAGCTGTCGCAGACGATCGAGCGTGGCCGCGAGGCGCGGGAGCGCCTCGACGCGGGCCAGCGCGGGCGTGACCTGCGCAAGGCCGTCGCGGCGGCCGCCGCCGCCAAGGACCGCTTCATCCGGGCCAACCTCCGCCTGGTCGTGAGCATCGCCCGCCGTTACCCC
>DASXRH010000218.1:0-4483 GCA_036506715.1 Acidimicrobiales bacterium | reverse complement strand
GCCGGGCCGGGGTTCTCGGGCGAGGTGACCGCCAGCTCGGTGGCCACCAGCACAGGCTTGCCAGTGTCCTGGCTGACCTCGGCGGCGGCCTCGGCGTAGCGGGCGTCCTGGCGCTCGTGGTAGTCGACGATGCGCTCCAGCCCGTGGTCGGGCCAGAACGGGCCCTCCCGCATGAGCCGGGCCTGGTTGGACTGGATGCCGATGCCCAGGAAGATCACGGCGTCGACGTCGGGGTGGCCGGCGGCCAGCCGCATGATCTCGGGCACGGTGTCGCGGGTCTCGCCCCCGGCCATGTCCACCGGGTTGTTGCGGCTCCAGCGGGGCGGCAGCAGCCCGTCGATGGCGGCCATCAGGTCGTCGGGCAGGGCGGCGAGCTCGAGGGCGGTGCCGGCGATGGCGTCGGCGGCCACCACGCCCCAGCCGCCCACGGTGGTGACCACCACCACCCGGTTGCCCCGGGGCAGCGGCTGGGAGGCGAACGTAGCGGCGACCTCGTAGCCCTCCTCGACCGTGGCCGCCCGGGACAGGCCGGCCTGGCGGGCGGCGCCGTCGAACACCCGGTCGTCGCTGGCCAGGGCGCCGGTGTGGCTCGCGGCCGCCCTCTGGCCCCCGGCGGTGGCGCCCCCCTTGACCACGACCACCGGCTTGCGCTCGGCCACGGCTCGCAGCCGCTCGACGAAGGCCCGGCCGTCGCCCACGCTCTCGACGTAGGCCAGCGCCACCCGGGTCTCGGGGTCGTGGGCGAAGTACTCGAGGTAGTCGGGCACGCCCACCGCCGCGGCGTTGCCGGCCGACACGGCCCGGCTGACCCCCACCCCGGTGAGCTGGGCGTAGTTCTCGAACGAGCTGACGAAGTTGCCCGACTGGCTGGCGATTCCGATGTGGCCGGCCGGGGGGAACGGGCCCACGATCTGCGCGCACAGCCGGGCCGGCGGCGACACCACGCCCTGGCCGTTGGGGCCGGCCAGCAGGATGCCGAGGTCGTCGGCCAGGGCCACCAGCTCGGCCTGGGCGGCCAGGCCCTCGTCCCCGGCCTCGCCGTAGCCCGCCGAGGCCACGAAGGCGGCGCTGATGCCCTTCTTGGCGCACGCCCGCAGCAGGTCGGGGTTGGCGGCGGCCGGCGTGCACACGAAGACCAGGTCGATCTCGCCGTCGGGCAGGTCGGCCACGTCGGTGACGCTCTGCACCCCCAGCACCTCGGCACCGTCGCGGTTGGTGGCGAACACCCGGCCCTGGTAGCCGCACGCCAGGATGTTGTGGAGGCTGACGAACCCGAACTTGCCGGGGTGGGTCGAGGCCCCCGCCACCAGCACGCCCCGGGGGTCGAACAGGGGCCGGAAGCGGCGGCGGATGCGGTCGGCGGCGGTCGCCTCGGCGGTCATCACCGCAGCACCACCAGCGCGTCGACGGCCACCGGCCGGCCGTCCACCACCAGCAGCGGGTTGAGGTCGGCCGAGGCGATGTCGGACCGCTGGTGGGCGGCCTCGGACAGTCCCAGCAGCACCTCGGCCACCGCCGCCCGGTCGACGGCCGGTTCGCCCCGGAACGGGCCGAGCAACGACTGGAGGGCCAGGTCGTCGATCATGTCGAGGGCGTCGACCCGGCTGATGGGCACCAGCCGGAAGGCGACGTCGGCGACGGCCTCGGCCAGGATCCCGCCGACGCCCAGCATGACCGTCATCCCGAACTGGGTGTCGTCGTGCAGCCCGGCGATGAGCTCGCGGGTGGCCCGCAGCATGGGCGCCACCAGCAGGTGGACCTCGCCGTCCTCGGGGGTGGCCGCCGCCAGCAGCGCGGCGGCGGCGTCGCGCACCTGCTCCGCCGAGCCCAGGCCCAGGCGCACCAGGCCCCGCTCGGTCTTGTGGGCGATGGCGTCGCCGCCCAGCTTGAGCGCCACGGGGAAGCCGAGCTCGACCGCGGCGGCCACCGCGGCGCCGGCGTCGGCCACGACACGCTCCGGCGGGAACGGCACACCGAAGGTGCCGAGCAGCTCCTTCGAGCGTGCTTCCGAGAGGGTGGGCATGGGGCGTCAGGCTAGTGACGGGCGCGGCGGCGCCTGAAGCCGGCTCGGCTGCTCAGAGGTCGCGCCGATCGGCGAGGCCGTGGCCGGAGCGGCCCGCAGCGAAGCTGCGAGAGCGGGAAGCACTGCGACCGCTCGCCGGGACGACGTGCCCGGCCAGCGCAGAAGGATCAGGGCTCGAGGGCGGCCCGGAAGAAGTCGCGGATGGCCTGGATGCGGGTCTCGATGGCGTCCTCGGCCATGGGGTCGCGGCCGAGCAGGCCCTCGAGGAAGTGGACGTCGCTGAAGTAGTTGAGGATCGCGCCGTAGCCGCTGATGATCAGCTGCTCGGGGTCGTGCTTGCGCAGCCTGCCGGCACCCATCTCGCGGTCGAAGTGGTTGACGGCCCGCTGGAAGGAGGGCCTCAGCGCCTCGCCCAGGTCGAAGCCCAGGTGGCTGCCGGCGGCCAGCGACTCGTGGCGCACCAGCCGCACGAAGTCGGGGTTCTCGGCGAACCACCGCACGGCCTCGGTGAGCACCCGGTCGACGTGCGTCCACCCCTCGCCCTCGCCGGCGAGCGGGGCGTCGTCGACCGCCTTGTTGATGCGCTGCCCCCAGTCGGCCAGCGCCCGCTCGAACACGGCCTCGTAGACGGCTTCCTTCGACGGGAAGTGGTGGAGCACGCTCGACCGGCGGATGCCGACGCCGGCCGCGATGTCGTTGAGCGACGTCCCCTCGTAGCCGTTGTCCGCGAAGCACCGCCGGGCCTCGACCAGGATGGCCTCGCGGGTGGAGCCGGCTTCCGCCTCGGGTGCCACGATCGAAGGCTACTGGCGGGGTGGTCCGGAACCGCGGAGCGATTCCGTTCGGGCCCGGAGGCAATAGCGTCGGTGGCATGAACATCGTCGCGGCCCTGTTCGTGGAGACCATCGAGCTGCGGCCCGCGTTCGAGGGCGGCCCCACCCAGATCGACCTGGGGGGCGTGCACTTCTCCGCCGCCCCGCCGTCGCCGCCGCCCGTGACCGTCGCCCCGCACCTGGTGGTCCTCGTGCGCTGCCCGCCCGACGAGGAGGGCACCGGGGTGCTGGAGGTCGTGTTCCGGCGCGACGGTGACCAGGTGGCCCGCAACGTCCAGCCGCTCCAGGTCGAGCCCGGCCGCTTCACCTACCGCCTGGTGCGGGCCGAGGTCGACTTCGCCGACTACGGCACGGTCGAGGCCCACTGCCGGGTGGGCACCGGCCCCGCCACCGTCGTGCCCTACACCCTCGTCCCGGGGCCGGGCTGAGCCGATGCGCTTCGCCCAGGCCCTCTCGCTGCACCCCGAACCGGCCGAGGCCACCGGCGAGGTGGTCGGCGCCGTCCTCGACGCCCTGGCCGAGCCCCCCGACCTTGCCGTGCTGGTGGTGTCACCCCACCACGTCGAGGCGATGGCCGACATCGCCGGCGCGGTCCGGACCCTCGTCCGACCGGGGGTGCTGGTGGGCGCCACCGCGGTGGCGGTGGTGGCCGGCGACCGCGAGATCGAGGACGACCCGGCGGTCGCCCTGTGGGCGGCCCGCCTGGCCGCGCCGCCCCGGCCGGTGCGCCTGACCGCCACCCGCACGGCCGCCGGGGTCGCGCTGTCCGGCCTGTCGGGCACCACCGTCGCCCCCGGCGACGCCCTGCTGCTGCTGGCCGACCCGTTCACGCTGCCGGTCGACGCCATCGTCGCCGCGCTGGGCGAGCTGGAGCCCCCGGTGCCGGTGGTCGGCGGGCTGGCCTCCGCCGCCCGGGGTCCGGGCGGCAACCGGCTGGTGCTCGACGACGAGGTGGCCGACGACGGCGGGGTGGGCGTGGTCCTGCCGGCGGCCGTGGCGACCACCGTCGTGGTGTCCCAGGGATGCCGGCCGGTGGGCCAACCGATGATCGTCACCCGGGCCGAGGGCGACGCCCTGCTCGAGCTGGCGGGCCGCCCCGCCATCCAGCGGCTGGAGGAGGCCGTGGCCGCCGCCGACCCCGACGACCGGGCCCGCCTGGCCCGGGGCCTGCACATCGGCATCGCCGTCGACGAGCACCAGGCCACCTTCGGCCAGGGTGACTTCGTGGTCCGCAACGTGGTGGGCGCCGACCGCGACGCCGGCGCGCTGGTGGTGGGCGACACGGTGCCGGTGGGCACCACGGTCCAGTTCCAGGTGCGCGACGCCGACGCCGCCGACGACGACCTGCGCTCGCTGCTGGCCGGCGTGAGCGGCGACGCCGCCCTCGTGTTCACCTGCAACGGGCGGGGCCGGCGGCTCTTCGGCGAGCCCGACCACGACGCCCGGGCGGTCCAGGCGGCCGTGGCGCCGGGGGCCGTGGCCGGCATGTTCTGCGCCGGGGAGATCGGGCCGGTGGGCGCGCGCAGCTACCTGCACGGCTTCACCGCCAGCATCGTGGTCTTCCACGACGCCACAGCGCCCTGACACACCCGCCGGGCGGCGTCGGAGCGGCGCCGGTCGACCACTA
>DASXRH010000217.1:0-3735 GCA_036506715.1 Acidimicrobiales bacterium | reverse complement strand
GATACATCTCCTACGCAGGCAGAGAAAGTGAGCGACGGCGTGAAGTTCCGATGCGAGCGAGACGTCCTCGTCGAAGCCCTCGGCACGGCCGGCCGGGCGACCGCCAGCCGCGGCGGGGCGCTGCCCGTGCTGGCCGGCATCCGCACCGAGCTGGCGGGCGACACACTGACCCTCACCGGCCACGACCTCGAGCTGACCATCGCGGTCGACATCCGCGAGGGGGTCAAGGGCCGCGAGGACGGGGTGGCCGTGCTGCCGGCCCGGCTGGTGTCCGAGGTGGTCCGCTCGCTGCCCGCCGGCGCCGTGGAGGTCGACGTCGACGGCGAGCAGGCCCGCATCACGGCCGGCCGCTCCGAGTTCGCCCTGCGGGTGTTCCCCACAGACGAGTTCCCCCGCCTGCCCCAGCCCACCGGCGACGGCGTGACCATCGACGCCGGCGAGCTGGCCGCAGCGCTGCGCCAGGTGGTGCCGGCCGCGTCGGGCGACGACGCCCGGCCCATCCTCACCGGCGTTCTGGTCACGGCCGAGGAGGGCGGCCTGCGCCTGGTGGCCACCGACTCGTACCGGCTGGCGGTGCGGGACCTGCCGGGCCAGAGCGTGCTGGCCGAGGGCCAGTCCGTGCTGGTGCCGTCGCGGGCCCTCAACGACCTGACCAGGGTGCTGACCGGGGTGGACGAGCTCACCCTGCGGCTGGGCGAGCGCGACGCCAGCTTCGAGGCCGGCTCGGTGCGGTTGACCACGATGCTCATCGAGGGTGACTTCCCCAACTACCGCGGCCTCATCCCGTCGGCCCACCCCAACCGGCTGACGGTCAGCCGCGAGGCGCTTCTCGAGGGCCTGCGCCGGGTCAAGCTGCTCGCCCGGGAGGCCACGCCGGTGCGCCTGGCCATGGCGGCCGAGGGCCTCGACCTGGTCGCGGTCACGCAGGACGTGGGGCAGGCCCACGAGTCGCTCGACGCCAAGTACGAGGGCACCGAGCTGACCGTGGCGTTCAACCCCGAGTACCTGCTGCAGGGCATCGAGGTGCTGCCGGGCGACGAGGTGCTGATCGAGTCGGTCGACTCGTTGAAGCCCGCGCTCGTCCGCAGCCCCGAGCACCCCGAGTTCCTCTACCTGCTCATGCCCGTGCGTGTGAGCTGAGGCCGGAGGCGCAGGGCAGGCGTGCTGGTCCGCACGCTCTGGTTGACGGACTTCCGCAACTACACCGCCGCCCACCTCGACCTGGCGCCGGGGCTGACCGCCCTCGTGGGCGCCAACGGTGAGGGCAAGACCAACCTGCTGGAGGCACTCGGCTGGCTGGCCACCCTGGGCTCGTTCCGGGGCGCGCCCACCGAGGCGCTGGTGCGCCGGGGCGCGCCGTTCGCCGTCGTGCGGGCCGAGGCCGAGCGCGAGGGCCGGGACCTGCTGATCGAGGCCCAGCTGCAGCCGACGGGCCGCAACCGGGTGCTGGTGAACCGCCAGCCGCTGCGCCGGGCCCGGGACCTGCTGGGCTCGCTGCGGGTCACGGTGTTCACGCCCGACGACCTGGCCGTGGTGAAGGACGGGCCGGGGGAGCGGCGCCGCATGCTCGACGACGCGCTCGTCAGCCTGCATCCGCGTCATGACGCGCTGCGGGCCGAGGTCGACAAGGTGCTGCGCCAGCGCAACGCGCTGCTCCGCCAGGCGGGCGGGCGGCTGGACGAGTCGGCGGCGTTCACCCTCGACGTGTGGGACGCCAAGCTGGCCGAGGCGGGCGGGGCGCTGGTGGCCGCGCGGCTCGACCTGCTCGCCCGGGTGCGTCCGCTGCTGGCCGGGACCTACGACGCCCTGGCCCGCCGCCCGGCGAGCGTGGAGGCGGCCTACGAGGCCGCCTGGCTCCCCCCGGGCGGGCCCGGGGAGGCGGAGGTGACGGCGGCGGGGCTACGGGACGTGCTGGCCGGTGCCCTGGCCGCGGCCCGGCGGGAGGACGGGCGGCGGGGGGTGTCGACCGTCGGGCCCCACCGCGACGAGCTCGTGCTGTCCATCGCCGGCGCCCCGGCCCGGACGCAGGCCAGCCAGGGCGAGCAGCGGACGCTGGCGCTGGCGCTGCGCCTCGCGATCCACCATGTCGTCACCGCGGACACCGGCTCGCCCCCGGTGCTGCTGCTCGACGACGTGTTCAGCGAGTTGGACCCGGACCGCAGCGACGCCCTGCTGGCCCACCTGCCCCCGGGCCAGACGCTGCTGACGACCGCCAGTGGCCTGCCGCCCGCCGCCCGGCCCGACCGGGTGCTCCACCTGGTCGGGGGCGAGATCAGGGAGTGAGCGCCGGCCCGGGGCGCCGCGGCCCGGCCCGCCGGCGCCGGTCTGGTTGACTGGGGGCCATGGCTTGGCGGCCCCTCCCCGGCGCCCCGGCGCCGCCCGTGCGCCTGGCGGACACGATCGACCGGGTGCTCGGGCGGCTCGGCTCGCCGTCGCGGGCCGGCATCGAGGTGGTGTTCGACCGGTGGGACGAGGTGGTGGGCGAGGCGATGGCGGCCCGCACCCGGCCCGTCGCCATCGACGGCGAGACCCTCGTGGTGTCGTGCGCGGAGCCAGCGCTGACCACCCATGTCCGCTTCCTCGAACCCCAGCTGGTGGCCCGGTTGGCCGAGCTGGCGGGCGACCGCCGGATCCGCCGCGTCGAGGTCCGGGTCGACCGCCGCACCCGGGGTCCGCGCCCGCCGCGCCGCCCGGGCGGCCGTGCCTGAACGGCACCCCTGGGATCGTCGGGAACGTCACACCCCTCTGGTAGACTTGCGTTGTTGTGATTAGCGGTCCTGACCAGGCAAAAGCCTTCTCGGCGCCGGTCAGCCGCTCGCTGGATTCGACCTGACGGAAGGGCGCGCCTTGCCGCAAGGAAGCACCTCATACGGGGCCAAGGACATGCAGGTCCTCGAGGGCCTGGAGCCGGTTCGCAAGCGCCCCGGCATGTACATCGGCTCGACCGGTCCGTCGGGCCTGCACCACCTCGTGTGGGAGGTCGTCGACAACTCGGTCGACGAGGCCATGGCCGGCTACTGCGACCGCATCGACATCACCCTGCTGGCCGACGGTGGCTGCCGGGTGGTCGACAACGGCCGGGGCATCCCCACCGACATCAACCCGCAGTACAAGCTGTCGGGCGTCGAGATCGCGCTCACCAAGCTGCACGGCGGCGGCAAGTTCGGCGGCGACGGCTACAAGGTGTCCGGCGGCCTCCACGGCGTCGGTGTGTCGGTCGTCAACGCCCTGTCCCGCCGGCTGGTGGTCGAGGTCGACCAGAACGGCAAGCGCCACACGATGACCTTCGTCGACGGCGGCAAGGCCCAGGGCAAGCTCAAGGTCACCGGCGAGGCCCCCCGCAACGGCCGCTCCGGCCCCCGCCGGGGCACCATCGTCACCTTCTGGCCCGACGACACCGTGTTCGAGACCGTCGAGTTCTCGGGCCGCACCATCATCGAGCGGCTGCAGATGATGGCGTTCCTCAACAAGGGCCTCGAGATCCGGTTCAAGGACGAGCGTCCCGACCACGACCACGAGCCGGTCGTGTACAAGTACGCCGGCGGCATCGTCGACTTCGTCAAGCACGTCAACAAGACCAAGGAGGGCCTGTTCTCGAAGGTCGGCTACTACTTCGACAGCGAGACCCACTCCGAGGTCGAGGTCGCGTTCCAGTGGAACACCGGCTACAACCCCGACGGCATCCACAGCTTCGCCAACGGCATCAACACCGTCGAGGGCGGCACCCACGTCGAG
>DASXRH010000216.1:0-3984 GCA_036506715.1 Acidimicrobiales bacterium | reverse complement strand
GTGCAGGCCGACGCTCGCGATCTGCGCCTGCCCCGCCGACCGTTCCACGTCGTTGCCAATCCGCCGTTTGCCATCACCGCGGCGCTGCTCCGACGCCTGGTGAGCCCGGGCAGCCGGCTGGTGGGTGCGCACCTCGTGGTTCCGCGGTACGTGGCAGCGCGGTGGGTGGGCGGCCGCGGTCCGGGCACGAACCGATGGTCCGCCGTCTTCGACGTCGAGATGGTGTGCTCGCTACCGCGCCGGGCCTTCCAACCGCCCCCGCCCGGCGAGACCGCCGTCCTCCGCATCGCCCGCCGCCGCCGCTGAGACCTGGGAACTGTGCGCCGTTGATTGCCTCATAGGCAATTCGTGGCGCACAGAACGACGAAAAGGCGATGCCTCGCGAGTCGTGGCCGCGCCGGCGGGATGTCGCGCGACATCACATGGCGGTCCTGACGGGACTTGAACCCGCGACCTCCGCCTTGACAGGGCGGCGTGCACTCCAAACTGCACCACGGGACCGAGACTTGCTGGTGACGCACCCCCAACGGGATTCGAACCCGTGTTACCGCCTTGAAAGGGCGGCGTCCTAGGCCACTGGACGATGGGGGCTCGGCTCCGCCGGATGGCGTCGGGTCACACTAGCAGCCCTCCCTCCGCCTCCAAACCCCGTGGTCAGGGGCTCCGGACCAGGCCTCGGGTGCGGTGTGGCCGCGTGCGCGCGCCTAGGCTGCGGGGCTCATGAAGCGGACTGGGATCGCCGTCGTGGCCCTCGGGCTGGGCCTCGGCCTGTTCGGCTGCTCGGGGGGTTCCGCCTCGCCGGTGGCGTCCAGCAGCGTGCCGCCCGACGACCTGCCGGCGTGCTCCGACATCTACAAGGAGGGGGCCAAGGTCGACGATGCCACCTTCGGCCTCGCATGCGTGCAGAACGACCAGGTGGTGTCGCCCCGGCCCGTCCAGCTCGACTGCACCGACGGCCGCGAGCTCCGCTACAACGAGCTGGCCTGGGGCTACGTCAGCGAGCCCATGACGCTCACCCCCCAGGACGACCCGTCCAAGACCCCCGAGACCGCCGTGTCGCAGTGCCTGGCGCCCGAACCGGGGGTCAGCATCCCCGACTCCGACACCAACTGACGCCAGCCCGGCCCCGACCGACCGCGGTCAGGCCCGGACGTCGGCGCCGGGGGGCGGCAGGTCGGTGCTGAGGGCGTCCACCACCTGCGACAGCAGCCACCCCAGGTACTCGTAGACGGCGTACGCCGGCGCCAGCGGGTCGTCGGCCGCGAGCACCGGCAGCTCCTCGTCGACGTCGAGCCGGGTGCCGAGCACCAGCCGCAGCGAGTTGAGGGTGCCCAGCCAGGCCGTCATCCCCGCCTCGTCGAGGTCGCCGCCGCCCTCGATCGACCGCTCGACCACGTCGAGCGCCGCCAGCCGCTGCTCGAGCAGCTCGTCGCGGGTGAGCACCTGGTAGCCGGCGTCGCGCTCGGGGTCGTCGGGGTACGCGGGCGGGAACAGCCGCCGCACGGCCGGGTCGTCGGTGGAGGCCAGCAGCTGCTCCCGCAGCTGGACCACCAGGTCGGCCATGAGCACCCGCTCGTTGGGCCGTAGCCGCACCTGGTAGCGCCCCGCCCCCCGCCGCTTGACCCGGTCGCGGTCGAACATGCGCATCAGTCCTGCTGCATCGTGGCCCAGAGGCCGTGCTCGTGAAGGCGGAAGACGTCGAGCTCGGCCTTCTCCCGGGTGCCGTTGGACACCACGGCCCGCCCGTCGTAGTGGACCTGGAGCATCAGCTTCTCGGCCACCTCGAGGGGGTAGCCGAACAGCTTCTGCAGCACGAACGTGACGTACGACATGAGGTTGATCGGGTCGTTCCACACGATGACGACCCACGGGCGCTCGGGGTCGACCTCGGTGTCACCGACCGGCTGGTCGGTCTCTGCGGGCGCCGTCAGGGGGGCGGCGAGACCAGCGATCACCACGCCACCCATTCTCGCACGCCGCCCCTCACACCGTCGTCGCCCGGGCCGGGGCGGCCGTGACGGGCCCGGCGGCCGCGGCCTCGACGTCCGGCACCGGGGCCGGCTCCCACACCGTCAGTCCCAGCCACACCTGCAGGACGGCGATCCACACGAGCGTGGCCCCGAACACGTGGAACCCGACCAGCAGCGCCGGCACCCCGGCGAAGTACTGCCAGTAGCCGATGGCGGCCTGGCCCACCAGCACGACGAGCAGCACGTGCAGCCGCCTCCCGACCTCGGGGGCGGCGTCGCCCCGGGCCGCCAGGCGCACGATGACCAGGGTCAACGTCAGGAAGAGCACCATCGCGATGCCGTGGAACCGCACCACCTCGTGGACGTCGAGCGGCAGCCGGTCGGCCCGGTCGTCGCCGGCGTGGGGCCCGCTGCCGGTCACCAGCGTGCCCGTGACCAGCACCAGCCCGGCCGCCACCAGCAGCAGCCGGCACAGGCTGACCACCGTGGGCGTGCCCTGCCGGCGGCGGCGCACCGCCGCCGCGGGGCCCGGACCGGCGCCGGGCGCGACCGCGTCGTCGACCGACGCCCGCGCCAGCAGCACCACGGCGTTGCCGATGGCCCCCAGCGACAGGAGGAAGTGGGCGATGACCGAGACGGGCGACAGGTCGAGCTCGACCACCATCGCCCCCACCACGGCGTTGGCCGCCACCCAGGCGGGCAGCCCCAGCGAGGTGCGGAACAGGTCCCGGCGGTAGGGCCGCCGCCGGCGGGCACCGACCACCGCGGCCAGGGTGGGCACGGCCACCAGGCCGGTGATCTGGCGGTTGATCCACTCGATCATCCCGTGGGTGTCGCTGGCCGTGTGGGGGGTGAAGCTGTCGGGCTCGCACGAGGGCCAGGTCGGGCAGCCGAGGCCGGACCCGGTGAGCCGCACCGCCGCCCCGGTCACGGTGATGAGGACGAGGGCGGCCAGGGCGACGATCACGACACGGCGGTAGGCCGTGGGGGAGAGGCGGGGGAGCCGCACACGGCCAGGCTACGAGCCCGGCCCCCGCACCTCCGAATGGGCGTCCCCGAGCGCCCCCACCAGGGCCGATCCCTGGGTTCGCTCCCCCCGGGGGGCCGGTCCTAGGCTGCCGCGCGTTGTGTTGACCGCCCGGCCGCTCCCTCTCACGTCGAAGCTGCTCTCGCACATCGGCGACTACGTGGCGCTCACCAAACCGCGCATCATCGAGCTGCTGCTGGTCACCACCGTGCCCACCATGATCGTGGCCCAGCGGGGCCTCCCGCCCGTGTGGCTGATGGCCTGCACGGTGGTCGGCGGCACCCTGGCGGCCGGCGGGGCCAACGCCATCAACATGTACGTCGACCGCGACATCGATGCCGTCATGAAGCGCACGCAGAAGCGGCCGCTCGTGACCGGCGTCCTCGAGCCGGGCGCCGCCCTGCGCTTCGCCATCGGGCTCGAGCTCCTGGCGTTCCTGCTGCTCTGGAACCGGGTCAACCTGCTGAGCGCCGTGCTCGCGGTGACCGCCACGCTCTTCTACGTCTTCGTCTACACGCTCTGGCTGAAGCGGACCTCGACCCAGAACATCGTGATCGGCGGCGCCGCCGGGGCCGTGCCGGTCCTGGTGGGCTGGGCCGCCGTACGCGATTCGCTGGCGTGGCCGCCGGTGATCCTGTTCGCCATCATCTTCTTCTGGACGCCGCCCCACTTCTGGGCTCTGGCGGTCAAGTACCGCGAGGACTACGCGTCGGTGAACGTGCCGATGCTGCCCTCCGTGGCGACGTTGCGGGTCACCGCCCAGAACATCCTCGGCTACACGCTGTTCCTCTGGGGCTTGACCCTGGTGTTCGGCCCGGTGGCCGACATGGGGGCGATCTACCTGCTGGCGGCCACGGTCCTGGGCGGGGTGTTCACCTGGTACGCCCTGCGCCTCCTGCACAGCGAATCGGCCGCCGACGCCATGCGCGTCTTCATGTGGTCGATCACCTACCTGACGCTCCTCTTCGGCGCCATGGCGCTGGACCA
>DASXRH010000215.1:0-1965 GCA_036506715.1 Acidimicrobiales bacterium | reverse complement strand
CCCGCCCGACGACCTGCTCGACCTGGCCATCGATTGGGATCTCCGGTTCGCGGTCGACACAGACGCCCACGCCCCCGGGCAGATGGAGTGGCAGCTCTACGGGTGCGACAAGGCGGCCCGCCACGGCATCGAGACGGCCAGCATCGTCAACGCGATGGCGGCCGACGACCTCGTGGCCTGGGCCGCGACCCACGCGGCGTGACCGCCGGGGAGGTCGCGGTGGTGGACGGCGTCGCGCCGGTCGTCGCCGACCTGGCGAGCCGTCTGGTGCCCGGGTGCGACCCGGCCGTCGTCGGCGCGGTCCTGGCGGCGGCAACCGCCGGGTGCGGCGGTGCCCGGCTGCGTGACGGGCGGCGGGCCAGCGTGCTCACCCGGTCGGGGATGCCGTTCGAGGCCAGCGTCACGGGCGGCGACGGGCGGCCGGCGGCGGCGCTGCGCTACGTGGTCGAGCCGGCGTCGTCCCTGCCGTTCTTCGGCCCCCGGCTGGCGGCCCAGCGGGCGGTGGTGGAGCAGCTGGCCGGGTGGCTGCCGGCCGGCGCGGGGCCGGAGCTGGCCGACTTCGTCGCCACCGCCATCCCCGATCCGCCGGCCGTGCCGGCCCGCACGCGGTTCGCCCTGTTCATCGGCGTCGTCCACGAGGACGACGCGCCCAGGGAACCGGCGTGGTTGAAGGTCTACGCCAACGTGGCCGGCGACCGCGGGGCGCTCGACCGCCTGGCCGCCCGCTGGTCCGGGTTCGGGCGACTGCCGGCGGCGCTGCCCGGCGGGGTCGACCTCGTGCCCCGGTTCGCGGCGATCGAGCTGGCGGCGTCGGGCGAGCGGCGGGCCAAGCTCTACCTCCGGCCCCCGGCCGGGCGGCCGGTCGCCCTCGGCGCGCTGCTCCCCGCCGGCCTGCCTCCCGAGCTGGCCGGCTGGGCGGGCGACGACACCGTCGGCTCGCGGTCGTTCGTGTGCGCGGCGGCCGCGGACGGCGCCGACCCCGCGCTCTCGATCTACCTGCCCGCCCGTGATCTGGGCCTGGACCCGGCCGGCCTGGCGGCGCTGGTCGCCGGCCTCGCCCGCCGCTGCCACGGCGGCACCGCGGCCGTCGACGCCCTCACCGCCGCGGCGGTCCCGTGGGAGGTCACGGCTCTGGGGGTGAGCGGCGGCGGGCGCAAGCTCAACGTCTACGCCGCGCCCGGTCCCTACGCGTAGACCGGCGTGTGCTGGTACTCGGGGTGGATCGGCTGGCGGGTCGGCTGGTAGCCGTCCTCCGCGGTCGGGCGGGGCGGGTCGGCCGGCGGCTCGCCCATGTCCTCCTCGTAGAAGAAGTCGACGACGTCCTCGCCCCACCAGTCGTCGTCCTTCTGGGCCTGCACCCAGCGGGCCCAGTTGATGCGGTCCTGCTCGCCCCGGGCCGTCGCCCAGGCGGCGGCGAACAGGTCGGCGAGTTGCCGCAGCGCGTTCCTGATGGCGGTGGCGTCGGCGCCCGACGTGATCAGGTTGGCGTCGAAGAAGTCGCGGTGCCCGCCCTCCCAGCCGACCACGGCCTTCGAGGCCTCGACGGCCCACGACGTCTGCTTGTCGTTGACCACGCCGGCGAGCGCATGGAGCTCACGGGCCGCCTGTAGCGCGAGCCCGTACGCGAAAACCACGTCCTGTGCATTGGCCGCCGGGGTCCCCATAGCCCGGCGAGTGTAGGGGGCCGCGAGGTCCGCGGGGCCGCGACCACCTGCGGGCGACCCTGTGGTTGCATCGGTGCATGGGGACCGCTTCGGCAGATCTGGGGAGGCTCGCGACCTTCGTGTCGGCGGCGCAGGAGATCCTCGGCAGCCAGCCCGACGGGCTGCGCACGAAGATCGACAGCCTGCGCACGGCCTACGAGGGCTACCAGAACACGTCGTCCCCGGTGGTGGCCAACGGCGACCTGCTGGGCGTCGGGCCCACGGGCGGCGGCGAGATCGCTTCCTACGCCGGCAACCTCGA
>DASXRH010000214.1:0-5012 GCA_036506715.1 Acidimicrobiales bacterium | reverse complement strand
AGCTGGCTGATCGGGCCGCGTTCGCGAGCGCCTGCGGCTCCAGCTCCTGCTCCTCGAGCCGCTTGCGCAGCACCTTCTTGTCGAACTTGCCGACGCTCGTCTTCGGGACCTCGTCGATGAAGGCGAGCTCGTCGGGGATCCCGATCACCGCGGCCTCGCGAACGGCCGGGTGGGCCATGATCTCGTTCTCGAGCTCGACCGAGCTGATCCACTCCCCGCCCGACTTGATGACGTCCTTGGTGCGGTCGCGCAGGCGGATGTAGCCGTGGAGGTCGATGCTGGCCACGTCGCCGGTCTTGAGCCAGCCGTCGCCGGTGAACGACTCGGGCGACCGGGGGTCGTCGTAGTAGCTCATCGCCACCCACGGGCCCCGGACCTGGAGCTCGCCCGACGCCTCGCCGTCCCAGGGCAGCTCCTCGGTCGAGCCGGGCTCGACGATCCGGGCGTCGACGCCCATGAGCGGCTGGCCGACCGTGGTGCGCAGCTCGGCCAGGCCCTCGTCGTCGAGCGCGGCGGCCAGCGTGGTCTTGATGTGGCCGGCCGACGCCACCGGCGACGTCTCGGTCATGCCCCACGCCTGGGTGATGGGCAGGCCAACCTGGGTGCGGTACGCCTCGGACAGCGCCTTCGGGACCGCCGACCCACCGCACGGGATCGAGCGCAGGGCCGAGACGTCGCGGTCCTTGAGCTCGGGCAGCACCCCCATCCAGATGGTGGGCACGCCGGCGGCCAGCGTCACCCGCTCGGACTCGATGAGCTCGGCCAGGCCCGTGGGCGACAGGTCGGGCCCCGGCATGATCAGGTCGGCACCGCAGGCCACGGCGGCGTGGGCCAGGCCCCAGGCGTTGGCGTGGAACATGGGCACGACCGGCAGCACCCGGTCCTCCTCGCTGGGGCGCAGTCCGGTGGCGGTGAGCACCCCGAACGTGTGGAGGAACGTCGAGCGGTGCGAGTAGACGACGCCCTTGGGGTTACCGGTGGTGCCGCTCGTGTAGCACATCGACGCGGCTCGGTTCTCGTCGGTGATGTCGAAGGCGACCGGCGCCGCCTCGGCCAGCAGCGCCTCGTAGTCGTGGACCTGCTTGCCGGCCGGCGCCTCGGGGACGTCGCCCACGCCGTCGTCCATGACCACGATGTGGCGCACGGTCGTGAACTGGTCGAACAGCGGCCAGGCCCGGGCGGCCAGCGACCGGTCGATGAACACCACCTCGTCCTCGGCGTGGTTGGCCACGTAGACGAGCTGCTCGGGGAACAGGCGGATGTTCAGCGCGTGCAGCACCCGGCCGGTGCAGGGGGCGGCGAAGTACAGCTCGAGGTGGCGCCCGGTGTTCCACCCGAACGTGGCCACCCGCCCGTCGGCGCTGATGCCCAGCGTGTCGAGCACGCCGCCGAGCCGGCGGGTGCGCTCGGCCCACTCGCCGTAGGTCTCGGACTCCTTGCCGGTGGCGGTGACGGTGACCACCTGCTTGTCGGCGAACAGCCGCTCGGCGCGCCGGTGGATGTGCGGCAGCGTGAGCGGAAAGTCCTGCATGAGCCCGTCCATCGAGCCTCCCCTCCGGTGACTGGCGTCACCTCCAGACTAGGCGAGCCCGGATCGGCCGTCCCGGGGGCACCGCGGCGCCACGCAGCGCAGCCTCTAGGCTCGGCCAATGGCGGAGGACCTCGGCACCGATCGGGCCCCGGCGCGCCGGCGACCGTCGCGCCGCGCGGTCACCCTGGTCAGCATCCCGCTGGTGGCCCTGGTCGTGGCGGCCAACGTGGGCGACGCCCTGGCTCCCACGCTGGTCGACACCCACCCGGCCTTGCTCATGGCGCTCAACTCGCGCACCCGCAACCTGGCGCTGGTCACCAACGAGGTCGACCCCTGGACCTACTACAGCGTCGGCCTGACCCGCCTCCTGATCAGCGATCCGCTGTTCTTCCTGCTCGGCTACTGGTACGGCGACGCCGCGGTCGAGTGGATGGAGAAGCGCACCAAGACCTGGGGGGGCCTGCTGCGCCGGATCGAGCGCTGGTTCGGCAAGGCGGCCTACCCGCTCATCTTCATCGCCCCGAACAACTACATCTGCCTGTTCGCCGGGGCGGCCGGGATGCCGCTCGGGGCCTTCTTCGCCGTCAATGTGGCCGGGACCGTCTTCCGGCTGTGGCTGGTCCGCCAGTTCGGCGCCGCCTTCGAGGCCCCGATCGACGACCTGGTCGGCTGGATCGGCGACCACCGGGTGATGCTGCTGGCCATCACCGTCGGCCTGGTGGTGCTGTCGATCGCGCTCGAGGCCCGCAAGGGCGAGACCGAGGTGACGTCGCTGTCCCACCTCGACGACGAGCTGGAGGGGCTGGACGCCCGGCACCGTGCCGACGCCGACCGCGACGCCCGCGACGGCGACCGTGGGCCCGGCGACGACCGGGGCTGACCGCTACCAGCGGGGCTGGGGCGATGCGCTGTAGGACGAGCCCCGCCGGCCCGACCGGTTGACCACGTCCTCGTTGGTGCCGAGGTAGGACGTGATGACCCGGGGGTCGGACAGCACCTGGGCGGGCGTGCCGCCGGCGATGACCGCCCCCTGCTCCAGCGCCACGAACCCGTCGCACAGCGACGACAGCAGCGCCATGTCGTGCTCGATGATGACCATCGAGCACCCGGTCTCGGCCTGGACCCGGCGCAGCAGCGGCCCGAGGGCCTCGGTCTCGCGCTGGGCGATGCCTGCCGACGGCTCGTCGAACAGCACCACCGCCGGGTCCTGGGCCAGCAGGCAGGCCAGCTCGACGATGCGGCGCATGCCGGTGGACAGCTCGCCGGTGGGCCGGTCGGCGTAGGGACCGAGGCCCAGCAGGTCGATCAGCTGGTCGACCCGGTCGAGGGCCGACGCCTCGGAGTCGACCGACGCCGGCAGCCGCAGCGCGGCGGCCACCGGGTCGCGGTTGGCCAGGTGCTGCTCGAGCGAGACGGCGATGGCGTCCTCCACCGTCAGCGACGGGTAGAGCAGCGCCTCCTGGAACGTGCGACCCACCTGGGCGACGGCCCGCCGGTAGGGCGGCCACGACGTCACGTCGACGCCGTCGAGCAGGACCTCGCCGCCGTCGGCCGGCAGGAAGCCGGTGAGCACGTCGAACAGCGTGGTCTTGCCGGCCCCGTTGTGGCCGATGAGTCCGACGATGGTGGCCGGGTGGATCGTGAGGTGGATGTCGTCGAGCGCCCGGATGCCGCCGAAGCGCTTGGACACGCCCCGGGCCTCGAGCGTGACGCCCCGCGTGTGGCGCTCCCACGGCGGCGGCACCGACGAGGGCGCGGCGTTGACGGCCACCCGCTGGCGGTCCTCGCTGCCGATGAACACCGCCCGGAGGATGTCCGGCCGGTCGAGCAGCCCGGCCGTCGGCCCCCGGAACCGCACCTGGCCCTTCTCGAGGAACACGGCCCGGTGGCACAGCAGCAGGGCCACGTTGACCGACTGCTCGACCACCACCACGGTCGTGCCCGCGGCGTGGATCTCGCGCACCTTCTCGATGAGCCGGTCGACGACCGTGGGCGCCAGGCCCAGCGACAGCTCGTCGATGCAGAGCAGCTTGGGCCGGGTGACGAAGGCCATGGCCAGCGACAGCTGCTGCTGCTCGCCGCCCGACAGGTCACCGGCCAGCTGGTCGTGACGTTGGCCGAGGATGGGGAACATGGCGATGACGTCGTCGCGGGCGGCGGCGGACGCGGCCGGGTCGTGGCGCAGCATCCAGCACGCCAGCCGCAGGTTCTCGGCCACGGTCAGCGTGGGGAACACGCCCTTGCCGCCGGGCATGAGCGACAGGCCCAGGCGGGCGATCTCCTCGGCCGGCAGCCCGGTGATGTCGCGCCCTTCGAAGGTGACGGTGCCGGCCGTCGGCGGCAGCAGCCCGGCCAGCGACTTGAGCACGGTCGACTTGCCGGCGCCGTTGGTGCCCAGCAGGGCCAGGAGCTCGTTGCGCTCGACCCCGAGGTCGACGCCGAACAGCACCTGGAGGCTGCCGTAGGCGGCCTCCAAGCCGTCGCTGACGAGCAAGTGGGTGCCCAGACGCTCGCGCCGCACGCTGCCCACCATCAGCCCGGCGCCCGAGGCGTCTCGGTGGATGACCGGGGCCGCGGGCTCGACCTCCTGCTCGACGGTGTCGACATGGTCGACGACCGGCAGGCCGTGGCGGACGGCCACCCGCCGGACGAGGCGGTCGCGCAGGCGCTCGAACGCCTGGGCCAGGCCGCCCGGCAGGACCAGCAGGATGAGCAGCAGGCCGACGCCGGTGAACAGCAGCTGGCCCCGCGGGTAGAGGTAGCCGGCCCACTGGACGAGGGCCACGCCGGCCAGCGTGCCGCCGATGGACGACACGCCGCCGATGACCGCCATCGAGAACACCAGCAGGCTGGCCGAGGCCGGGTAGGTCCCCTGGCCGATGCCCCGGAGTGCCACGGCGTGCAGGCCGCCGGCGACTCCGGCCAGCACCCCGGCGAACACGAAGGCCGCCAGCCGGGTCTCGACCGTGTTGATGCCGGCAGCGGCCGCCCCCCGCTCGTTGTCACGGGTGGCCGAGATGCTGCGCCCGGCCCGGGCGGCCCGCAGGTTGCGGACGATGTACACCCCCGCCACCAGCAGCCCGAGGGCCAGCGCGTAGAGCCAGCGCTCGTTGGACAGGTCGAGCGCGCCCCAGAGCTCGGGCCGGTTGTAGGCGGCCGGAAGCCACGACTCGTAGTTGGCCGGGTTCAGGAAGTACAGCTCCATGGCCACGGCGAAGGCCAAGGTGGTGACCGCCAGGAACTGGCCCGACACCCTCAAGGCCGGCAGGCCGAGGACGAGGGCGATGGCCCCGCCGGCCACCGCCGACAGGGCCAGCGACACGAACAGGTCGGTGTTGTGGTCGGCCACCAGGTTGGCGGTGACCACCGCACCGACGCCCATGACCGCCACCTGGCCGAGGCTGACCACGCCGCCCCAGCCGGTCAGCACGACCAGCGACAGCGCCACCAGCGCGTAGGCCAGCGTGACGGTGCCGAAGTT
>DASXRH010000213.1:0-6609 GCA_036506715.1 Acidimicrobiales bacterium | reverse complement strand
CTGCCCGCCCGGGTGCCGGTGCGCCGCCCCCGGTTGCGGCCGTCGGGCGACGACGTGTGGCTGTTCACCGGGTGCGTGATGGACGCCTGGCAGCGCGACGTCCACGCCGACGTCCAGCGGGTGGTGGAGGCGACCGGCGCCGGGGTCGCGCTCCCTGGGGGTGGGGCCGCGTGCTGCGGGGCGCTGGCCCTCCATGCCGGCCTGGGCACCGAGGCCCGGGCCCTGGCGCGGCGGACGATGGCGGCCCTGCCCGGCGACGCCCCGATCCTGGTGGACGCGGCCGGCTGCGGGGCCATGCTCAAGGACTACGGCCACCTGCTCGGCACCCCCGAGGCGGCGGCGTTCGCCGCCCGGGCCCGCGACGTCCACGAGTGGCTGGCCGACCGGCTCGACGCCCTGCCGCTGGCGGCCCGAGCGGGCGCCACCGAGCAGCCGGTGGTGGCGATCCAGGACCCGTGCCACCTGCGCCATGTCCAGCGGGCCCACGCCGCGGTGCGCACGGTGCTGTCCCCCGTCGCCACCCTGGTCGAGCTGGACGACGAGGGCCTGTGCTGCGGGGCCGGCGGTGCCTACGCCGCCGCCCAGCCGGCGCTGGCCGCCGCGGTACGGGACCGCAAGCTGGCCGCCATCGCCCGGTCGGGGGCGGCGGTGGTGGCGTCGGCCAACCCGGGGTGCGCCCTCCACCTGGCCGCCGCCGGGGTCGCGGTGGTCCACCCGTGCCAGCTGGTGGCCCGGGCGCTCGACTCCGGTCGCCAGGAGACCGCTGACTCGGGACACTAGGCCGAGTCGTCGTCGTCGCCGACGGGGACGGCGGCCGAGGCGCTGCCGGACGTGAGCTCGTCGGGCACGGCCGGCAGCACGTCGGCGAAGTACGACGCCGCCGCCTCGGCGGTGCCGACGTCGGTGGCCGCCTGCTCGGACAGGAACCAGCGGTGCTCGAGCACCTCGTGGAACACCTGCACCGGGTCGAGCTTCTCCCGCAGGTCGGCGGGGATGTTGCCCACCACCTGGTCGTACACCTCCTGCAGCCAGCGGTTGGCGGCCACCGACTCGGGCACGGGGCGGCCCTCGGTGCGCTCGACCCAGGCCCGGAACGAGGCCAGGTCGTTGAGCAGCCGCCGGGCCTGGTTCTCCTGGGCCACCAGGCCGGTGCGCCGGTGGAGGAGCGCCCGGTGGTGCCCCGGCTCGCTGACCCGGGTGGCGACCCGCAGCCGCATCCCGGCGTCGTCGCCGGCGACAAGCTCGACCTCGTCGACGTCGAAGCCCAGGTCGTTGAGGCGGGCCAGCCGCTCGGCCACCTGCTGGCGGGCGTCGCCGGGGGTGATGGGCCACTCGGCGGTGAGCTCGTCCCACAGCGCCCGGTAGCGGGCGGCGAGGTCGTCGCCGACGGCCAGCGGGTCGAGGCCCTGCCGAAGGGTGCCGCTGGCCTCGAGGTCGAGCATCTCGCCGGCCACCCGCTCGCACGCCAGTTCGAGGTCGGCGGCGCGCTGTCCGTCCGTCAGGGTGGGGTGCATCTCGGACGTCTCGGCGTCGACCAGGTGGGCGGCCAGCGCGCCGGCGTCCAGGCGGAACAGCGTGTTCGACAGCGAGCAGTCCCCCCAGTAGAACCCGCTCAGGTGCAGGCGCACCAACAGCTCGACCAGCGCGTCGATGAGCAGGCCGCTCGGGTGCATGACCCGGGGGCCGCTGAAGAGGGCCCGGTAGGTGGTCGAGTACTCGAGGTACCGCGTGACGAGAGCGGCGTCGATGCCCTCGCCCCGGTCGACCACCACGCCCAGCACGGTCACGGCCGGGACGCCGAGGTCGGCCAGCCGCCGCAGCAGCCGGTACTCGCGACGGGCGTAGCGCTCGGGCAGCTCCTTGACCACCCACACCGCCCCGCCCTCCGAGACGAACCGCACGACGTGGCGGTGGACGCCCGGCTGGCGGGGCACCACCAGGCGCGGGTCGGTCCAGTCGGCCAGCGTCGTCGTCCAGGGCAGGTCGAGAAGGCCGGCCCCGTCGCGGGCGGGAGGGGTGAACACGAACCGCATCGGTCGCTCCGCCCCGGATGCTACGGCCGCGTCAGGCCACCGACCTGTCCACCGCCCGGACGGCGAGGTCGAACA
Source organism: Acidimicrobiales bacterium (assembly GCA_036506715.1). Taxonomy (GTDB): domain Bacteria; phylum Actinomycetota; class Acidimicrobiia; order Acidimicrobiales; family VFJN01; genus ZC4RG19. The sequence continues at coordinate 4,501 of DASXRH010000213.1, read as the reverse complement.
CCCGGTAGGCGTGGCGGATCACCGGCTGGGCCACGTTGCGCACCGGGATGCCGCCGGGGGTGACCCCCCGCTCGCTGCCGTTGTGGGCGTGGCCGTGGACCACCAGATCGGCACCCGCCGTGTCGACCGCCTCGGCCAGCAGGTGGCTGCCGAGGAACGGGTAGATCTCCCGCCGCTCGCCCCGCAGCGTGGCCTCGACCGGCGAGTAGTGGAGCAGCGCCACCCTGCGGTCGGCCCGGTCCCGCAGGCCGACGAGGGCGTCGTGGAGGCGGGCCGCCTCCTGCCGGGTCTCCTCGACGAAGGCCTTCATGGCCCGCTCGCCGAACGCGCTCGCGCAGGCGCCGGCGAACCCGCCGCCGAACCCCTTGGCGCCGGCGATGCCCAGCACCACGCCGCCGGCCGCCACCGTCGTGGACGTGCCGTCGAGCACGGTGATCCCCGCCCCGGCCAGGGTGGCGACCACCTCGGTGCCCTGGTCGGCGTGGAGGTCGTGGTTGCCGAGCACGGCCACCACCGGGATCGTCGCCCCGGCGACCTCGGCCGCCACCAGCTCGGCCTCGGCCACCGACCCGCACCGGGTGAGGTCGCCGGCCAGCAGCAGCACGTCGGCCCGCTCGCCCACGTGGGCGAGCCCGGCGGCGACCCGCCCGACCGAGTCCGCTCCCACGTGGATGTCCCCGACGGCGGCGATCCGGGTCACGGCAGCTCCTCCCCGTCGTCCGGCAGCGGACCGGCCGCCCGGCCGGCGCTCCGGGTCACGGCAGCTCCTCCACATCGCCGCCCTCGTCGGCCGGCACGACAGCCAGGCCGTTGACCACCTGGTGGTCGGGGACCAGCTCGGCTACCACCGCCACGATGGCCCGGCGCAGCGGCTCGGTGGCCACGGTGCCCGTGAGCACCACCCGGCGACCGGCCACGGTGGCGTCGACGCCCAGCTCGCGGGTCCGGTCGTCGGCGGCCAAGGCGTCCTGGATGTGCTGCACCAGGTACGGGGCCGGCGTCCCGCCGGCGTCGTCGGTCATCGTGCCGCCGCCTCCCGCCCCGGCTGCGGGTGAACCACGTCGAACAGCTCCTCGATGACCTCGGCGGGCACCGCCAGGTCGATCGACTCGGCGTAGACCAGCAGGCTGAGCAGGCGCCGGGGCCCGGCCAGCCGGGCCCGGGACAGGACGTAGCCCCAGTCCAGCGGGCACCGGCCGATCACGGCCAGGGCGTCGTACCAGTGGTGGGGGCTGTGCTCGGCGGCGGCCAGGGCCTTGATGACCACCAGGTCCTCCGGCGACACGTGCGGCGCGGCGACGCCCATGTACTCGCGCTCGCTGCCCCGGGCCAGCATCTCGTCGTCGAGGTACAGGTCGCCGCTCGACCGGAAGATGATGTCGACCAGCACCCCGTGCTTCCAGGCCTTGAACAGCCAGTGGGGGTCCTTCTCCTTGGTGGCGAACCCGGCGGCACCCAGCGCCTCCAGCGCCCGGCGGGCGCTGTCGGGGCGCACGAACACGTCGATGTCGTCGGTCTCCCGGGGCCGGGCGACGGTGGCCGCGCTCATCCCGCCGATGAGCAGGTAGGCGACGCCCGCCCCGTCGAGCACCGCGATGACCTCGCGCAGCGCGCGCCGGATGTCCTCGACGCTCGGCTCGGCGCCCTCTCGGTAGTGCGATCCCATGCTCCCGGAAGGATTCCCGGCCGGCGGGCGGGCAAACCCGGGACCCGAGGGCGTCAGCCCGCGGTCAGCCGGGCGTGGGCGGCGTCGTCGTAGCCGGTGAAGAAGGTGCCCAGGTCGTCGACCATGCGGTCGAAGGACGCGGCGGCGAACAGCACGGGCTGGTAGCGCGTGATGTCGTACGCGTGGGTGCCCATGGCCCGCAGGTCCCAGGGGCGGATCTCGGCCGAGCGGAACTCCTCGATCTCGCCGTAGGACGACAGCAGCCCAGCCCCGTAGGCCCGCAGCTCGCCGTCCTCCCACACGACCCCGAACTCGAGGGTGAACCAGAACACCTTGGAGAAGAAGTCGAGCGCCGCCTCGCTGGTGGCCCGGCGCGAGGCCCGGCCCGCGACCTCGTAGAGGTCGGCGAAGACGGGGTTCCCGAGCATGTTGGCGTGGCCGATGATCTCGTGCACGATGTCGGGCTCGGGGGTGTAGAAGGGCACGGAGTGGTGGCGGATGTACTGCGTGGACAGGAAGGTCCGGTCGGCCAGGGCGCCGTAGAACTGGTCGGTGGGCACGAGCCCGGGCACCGGCTCGATGTGGAAGCCGGTCAGCCCGTGGACCCGGGCGTCCACCTCGCGGAGCTGCGGGACCCGGTCTGTGGGCAGGGTGACGGCGCGGGCGCCGGCACGATAGGCGGCGCAGGCGTAGCGTTGGTGCTTGAGGCCGAGCTCGTGGGAGACGAGGGTCCACACCTCGTCCTCCTCGGGCGTGTACTCGACGTCCGCGATGGGCTGGCCCCGGCGGTGCCGGCGGCCGACCTCGGCGATGGCGGCGCGCCGGGTGCGATAGTCGGGGTCCGAGAACCCGGGATGGTCCTCGGGCAGCTCGAGGGTGACCGGGCGGGAGGCCTCGGTGCGTGGCATAGGACAATGGTGTCCCTCACGACCATCTTGTACAACGAGATCGAAAAAGTTCCGACATTTCGGCGGCGCATGACCTAGTCTGCGAGACAAATCAGAGCCATCCGCTGCAAGGAGACTCACGATGCCCAGGTCACCCGCCGGCGCGGCGCCCTCGGGGCCGGTCACCCTCGACGAGGTCGACCGGCGCATCGTGGTCGCGCTGGTCGACGACGGCCGCCTGTCGGTCAACGAGCTGGCCGGCCGGGTGGGCGTCAGCCGGGCCACCGCCTACGCCCGGCTCGACCGCCTGCGGTCCGAGGGCGTGATCACCGGCTTCACCGCCACCGTCGACCCCGCCAAGATCGGCCACGGCGTGGCCGCCCTCATCCTGGTCAACGTCGAACAGAACGAGTGGCGGTCCGCCCGCGACGAGCTGCTCCACCTGCCGGGCGTCGAGTACCTGGCCTTCACCAGCGGCGGGTTCGACATGGTGGCCCTGGTCCGGGTCCCGTCCATCGAGGCCCTGCGCGACGTGGTCCTCGACAAGCTGCACGGCGCCACCCACGTCCGCAGCACCCAGACGGTCTTCGTCCTCGACGAGCAGAGCCGCCGCATCCCGATCCCGTAGCGATCGAGCGTCAGGCTTGCGCGCCGATGAGCTTGTCGGGCCGTATCGGGAGGTCGCGGATCCGGATCCCGGTCGCGTGGTGAACGGCATTGGCGATGGCCGCCGCGGTGCCGACGATGCCGATCTCACCGATGCCCTTGGCGCCGATCGGGTTGACTCGCGGGTCGTCCTCCTCGATCCAGACGGCCTCGATCTCCTCGACGTCAGCGCTGACGGGGACGTGGTAGCTCGCGAGGTCATGGTTGACGTAGTCGCCGAAGCGCGGGTCGAGCAGGCTCTCCTCGAGGAGGGCCATGCCCAGGCCCATCGTCATGGCGCCGATCAACTGCGAGCGCGCCGTCGTGGCGTTGATGATCCGCCCCGCCGCGAACACGCCGAGCAGCCTCGAGACCCTGACCTCGCCCGTCTCGGGGTCGGCGCGGACCTCGGCGAACTGGGCGCCGAACGCGTAGCGCGCCAACCGCTCGTCCGCTTCGACGTCTTCGGTCGTGTCGACGCGGACTTCACGGCCGATGTCCGTTCGCGAGCGCAGCTCGCGGCACGCTTTGGCGACCGCGGGGCCCCAGGAGGAGGTGCCCAGCGACCCGCCGGCCCCTGGCGCCGGCGGGAACGAGGTGTCGCCGATCTCGACGCGAACCGATCCGGGCTCGACGTGGAGTGCGTCCGCGGCGATCTGTGTCAGCGCGGTCCGTGCACCGGTACCGATGTCGGCGGCGGCCAGGCGCACGACGTAGGTGCCGTCGGGCTCGAGGAGCGCCGAGGCCTGCGAGGGCCTGCGATTGGCCGGATGGCTGGAGGCGGCGACGCCCGTGCCCAGCAGCCAACGGCCGTCGTGTCTCCGGCCCGGCGTCGGATCGCGCCCGTTCCAGCCGAACCGTTCCGCCCCCTCGCGCAGACAGGCGACGAGGTTCCGGCTCGAGAAGCGGTGACGGGTTTCCGGGTCGAGCTCTGGCTCATTGCGAACACGCAGTTCGATCGGGTCGAGGGCCAGTTCGATCGCCAGCTCGTCCATCGCGGACTCGAGTGCGTACATGCCGGGGCACTTGCCGGGAGCTCGCATCCAGAAGGGCGTCGGTACGTCGAGGCGCCCGAGCCGGTGCGTTGTGCGCAGGTTCGGCGCCGCGTACATCATGCGCGTCGCCACGGCCGTTTGCTCAGCGAACTCGCGGACGGTCGAGCTCTGCTCGACGACGTCGTGCGCGACCGCCGTCAGCCGCCCATCGCGACCGGCGCCGAGGCGGAGACGTTGGATCGTCGGTGTGCGGTAGCCGGTGAGGGCGAACATCTGCTGGCGGGTCACGGCGACCTTCACCGGCCGGT
>DASXRH010000212.1:0-1955 GCA_036506715.1 Acidimicrobiales bacterium | reverse complement strand
GCCACCCGATGGCCTACGACCTGTGCCCGCTGCACGCCGACACGCTGTCGGTGCCGCGGGGCTGGCGGCTGGTCGACCGCCGGGGCGGCGCCCCTCTCGAGGGCGCGCTGGCCTCCTGAGGGGGGTCGGCACGTAGCCTGGTGCGGTGCCCGAGCCAGAGCAGACCGTCACCGCGCCCGCGGCCTCGGCGCCGGTCCGCTGGGGCCTCGGTGACTGCGTGCTCGGCTGGATCGTCGCCCAGGTCGGGGGCCTGATCGCCTTCGTGGTGGTGGCCGCCCTGTCGGGCAAGGACGTCTCGAACGGCACCGACCTGTCGCTCGGGTGGCTGGCCGTGGCCCAGCTGGGCCTGTGGGCCGGCCTGCTGGGGGTGCCGCTGCTCTCGGCGCGGCTCAAGGGCAACGGCGCGGTCCGCGACTTCGGGCTGCGGGCCACTCCGTGGGACCCGCTCATCGGCCTCGGGGCCGGCCTCGGCACCCAGCTGATCCTGGTCCCGCTGCTCTACCTGCCCATCTTCACGCTGTTCGACGTCAGCAGCGACCAGCTCGAGGCGCCGGCCCGGGGCCTGACCGACCGGGCCACCGACCCCCTCGGGGTGGCGCTGCTGGTGCTGATCGTCGGGGTGGGGGCGCCGATCGTCGAGGAGATCTTCTACCGGGGCCTGGTGCTGCGGTCGCTGGAGCGGCGGTTCGGGTCGAACTGGGCCATCGCCGGGTCCGCCGTCGTGTTCGGCCTGTCGCACTTCGAGCTGCTCCAGCTGCCGGCCCTGGTCATGCTGGGCGTCATCCTCGGCATCCTGGTCAAGGTGACCGGGCGGCTGGGTCCCGCCATCGCCACCCACCTCGTGTTCAACATGATCACGGTGATCGTCCTGGTGTCCTCCCGGTGAGCGTCCGTGTCGACGACGCGGTGGCCGCCGGTGCCGGCGACGACGACCCGCGCGGCGGCGACCGGGTCGACGCCCCCTGGATCGACGAGGCCGCCGAGGAGCGCCGGGCCGACCAGCAGCGCACCCTGCGCCGGGTCATCGACCTGCTGGTGCTGGGGGCGTGCGTGGCCTTCGTGCTGTGGCACCTGCAGCCCGACCTGCTGCTGCGCAACACCACGCCCGCCGGCGGAGACATGGGCGCCCACGTGTGGGGGCCCGCCTACCTGCGCGACCACCTGCTGCCCCACGGCCAGGTGGCCGGGTGGTCGCCCGACTGGTACGCGGGCTTCCCCGCCTACCAGTTCTACATGGTGCTCCCGTCGCTGCTGATCGTGCTGCTCAACGTGGGCGTCCACGGCTGGGCGGCCCTGCTGCCGGCAGCCGCCGGCGTGGCGCTGGCGGCCACCGCCTGGTCCCGCCGCCACGACCACCGGGCCTGCGCGCTGCTGACCCTGGGGGCGGTGGTGGCGTTCGCCCTGGTGGGGATGCCCTACGGCGTGGCCTTCAAGCTGGTGTCGGTCAGCGGCGTGGCCACCCTCCCCCTCGCGGCCTACGCGTTCGGCCGGCTGGCGGGGCTGCGCTACCCGACGCCCGCGGTGCTGGCGGTGGCGACGCTGCCGTTCCTCTTCTACCGGGGCTTCACCATCTACGGCGGCAACATCGCCTCGACGCTGGCCGGCGAGTTCGCCTTCTCGATGTCGCTCAGCCTGGCCCTCGTCTACCTGGGCGTGGTGTTCAAGGGGCTGGAGACCGGCCGCTACCGGGCGCTGGCGGCCGTGCTGCTGGCCCTGACCGGGTTGTGCCACCTCATCCCCGCCTTCTGGGCCCTGGGGGCGACCGCGCTGATCGTGGTGGTGCGGTTCCGGCGCTCGTCGGCCCCGACCGGCCCGGTGGCCGGCCTGGTCGGCGGGGGGCTGGCGGCCGCCGTGGCCGGCGGGGCCGCGCACCAGGCGCTCGACGGCCGGCCGCTCCTGGCCGCCGCCGGCCTGGTCCTGGCCGGCCTGGGGGCGTTGGCGGTCCTGGCGGGGCT
>DASXRH010000211.1:0-4403 GCA_036506715.1 Acidimicrobiales bacterium | reverse complement strand
GCCCGGTGACCTTGGCCTCCCGCATGGCCTGGTCGACCCGGGCCAGCGTGGCATCGACCCCCTCGTCGGGGTCGAGGTCGGTGACGCCGATGCTGGCGTCGACCCGCACCTCGGTGGCCAGCCCGGGCTGGGGCTTGATCGGCTCGCGCACGACGGCCAGCAGACGCTTGGCCACCGCCTCGACGTCGTCGGCCGCGGTCAGCCGCTCGCACAGCACCGCGAACTCGTCGCCGCCGATGCGGGCCACCAGGTCGCCGGGCCGCAGCACGCCCACCAGCCGGTCGGCCACGATGGCCAGCACCCGGTCGCCGACCGGGTGGCCCAGCGTCTCGTTGATCGGCTTGAAGTGGTCGAGGTCGAGGAACAGCACCGCCGCCCGACCCTCGCCCCCGGCGGCCACGGTGGTCAGCCGGTCGAGGAAGGCGAGGCGGTTGGCGAGCCCGGTGAGCTGGTCGTGGGTGGCGGCGTACTCCAGCGAGCGGTGGCTGCGGTCCCACTGGAGGGTGAGGCGCAGCAGCTGACCCACCCGGTGGACGGTGGTCCACGTGAACCGGGTGGGCGAGCCGGCCCGGGTGCGCCAGATGACGATGGCCGCCTGGGCCCCCGTGTCGCCGGGCGCGGCCACGGGGTGGACCCAGCAGGCCGCGTAGCCCTGGGCCACCGCCAGCGCCCGCAGCGGGCCGGGCAGGTGGGCGACGTCGGCGGCGTAGACATCCTCGCCCGAGGCCAGGGCCCGGGCCCACGGCGTGGCGCCGTCGCAGGCCAGCAGGTGGGCGTCGTCGCCGGCCACCACCGCGAACTGGTCGCCCGACCAGCGGTCGCCGATGGCCACGGTCGAGCCCGGCACCATCTGCTCGAGCGCGCCCACCAGCCGGCTGAGGATCTCGCCCAGGCGGGCGCCCTCGGCCATCGACTCGATGGCCAGGTCGAGGGCCCGCTCGTAGCCGACCCGCCGCACGTTGATCACGTACCAGGGCAGCTGGGTGCGCTGGGTGGTGAGCACCGACAGCTCGCACGCCACCTCGGTGCCGTCGGCGTGGATGAGGTCGACGGGCAGCCCGACGCCACCCCACGGGGTGATCTCGTAGGCGTCGTCGATGACGGTGAAGGCCTGGATCACCCCGGCGAGCGACCGGGGCGCCACCACCTTGGCGAAGCTGCGGCCGACGAGCTTGTCGCGGTCCCAGCCGAAGAACCGCTCGACCGACGAGCTGAGCCAGCAGATCGTGCCGGCGTTGTCGATGAGCGCCAGCGGGAAGATCGAGTGGTCGACCATCGTCTCGAAGGTCTCGAACGACGGCCCCACGGCCTGGATCAGCTCGATGCGGTTACCGAAGGGATCGTCGGTGTGGACCCGGCGGATGTCGGGCACCTCGTCGGCCGGCCGGACCTCGTGGCCCGCCTCCACGAGTAGCTGGCACACGACGTCGAGGTCGTCGACCAGCAGCGCGGGGTGGGCCTTGGCCGCCGGCCGGAAGTCGGCCTCGACCCCGAGGTGGATGCGGACGGTGGGCCCCTCGAACCAGCAGCCGCCCCGGGCGGCCAGGGCATCGGGCTTGGCCACCCGCCGGAGGCCGAGGACGCCCCCGTAGAAGGCCTCGGCGGCTCCCTCGGCCTGCTCGCCTACCGGCATGGCCAACTGGACATGGTCGAGCCCCAGGAGCCGGGCCGTCGGGCGCGGCGGCTCCGCAGCGGTCAGCCGGCGTGCTTGCGGCGGATGATGTTCAGGGCGCTGCCCGCCGTGAACCACTCGATCTGCTCGTTGTTCAGGGTGTGGGTCGTCAGGAACTCGACCGTGGAGCCGTCGGGCTTGTGGATGGCGCACCGCACCGGCGTGTCGGGCGCCAGGTCGGCCAGGCCGAGCACACTGATCTTGTCATCCTCGCCGATGGCGTCGTAGGTCGCGGGATCGGCGAATGTCAAGGCCAGCATGCCCTGCTTCTTCAGGTTGGCCTCGTGGATGCGGGCGAAGCTGCGGGCGAAGATCACCCGGCCCCCGCGGAAGCGCGGCTCCATGGCCGCGTGCTCGCGGGAGCTGCCCTCGCCGTAGTTCTCGTCGCCGACGGCGCACCAGCCCACGCCGGCTTCGTGCAGGCGGCGGGCGATGTCGGGGAAGGGGCGGATGTCGCCGTCGAGCGGGTCCTTGCCGTGGCCGGCCTCGGCGTCGCGGAAGGCGTTGACCACGCCGAGGAACAGGTTGCCGGAGATGTTCTCGAGGTGGCCCCGGTAGGTGAGCCAGGGTCCGGCGGCCGAGATGTGGTCGGTGGTGCACTTGCCGGCCGCCTTCATCAGCACCGGGAGCTCGACGAGGTCGTGGCCGTCCCACGGGGCGAAGGGGGTGAGCAGCTGGAGCCGCTCGCTGTCGGCGGCGACGGCCACGGTCACGCCGCTGCCGTCGGCCGGCGGGGCCACGAAGCCCGACTCGCCGGGGTCGAAGCCCCTGGCCGGCAGCTGCTCGCCAACGGGCGGCTCGAGGCGCACCCGCTCGCCGTCGGCGCCGGTCAGCGTGTCGGTGAGCGGGTCGAACTCGAGGGTGCCGGCCAGGGCCAGCGCCACCACGACGTCGGGGCTGGTCACGAACGACAGGGTGTTGGCGCTGCCGTCGTTCCGCTTGGGGAAGTTGCGGTTGTAGCTGTTGACGATGGTGTTGGGCTGCGACGTGTCGAAGCCCTGGCGGTCCCACTGGCCGATGCAGGGCCCGCAGGCGTTGGCCAGCACGGTGCCACCGATGGCCTCGAGGTCGGCGAGCAGGCCGTCGCGCTCGATCGTGGCCCGCACCTGCTCGGAGCCGGGGGTGATGAGCAGTGGCGTCCTGGCCGTCAGGCCCTTGGCCGCCGCCACGCGGGCGATCGAGGCGGCCCGGGTGATGTCCTCGTAGGACGAGTTGGTGCAGGAGCCCACGAGCGCCGACGAGATGATCGTGGGCCAGCCCTCGGCCCGGGCGTGGGCGCCGACCTCGCTGACCTTGTGGGCCCGGTCGGGGGAGTGGGGGCCGTTGATCATCGGCTCGAGGGTGGCCAGGTCGATCTCGATGACCTGGTCGAAGTAGCGGCCGGGGTCGGCGGCCACCTCGGGGTCGGGGCGCAGGTCGTCGAGGACGGCGGCGGCGGCGTCGGCCACGGCCCGGCGGCCGGTGGCGGCCAGGTAGGCGAGCCCCCGCTCGTCGAAGCTGAACACCGATGTGGTGGCGCCGATCTCGGCGCCCATGTTGCAGATGGTGGCCTTCCCGGTGGTCGACAGCGCGTCGGCGCCGGGTCCGAAGTACTCGACGATGGACCCGGTGCCGCCCTTGACCGTGAGGATCTCGGCCACCCGCAGGATGACGTCCTTGGGGGCCGTCCACCCCGACAGCTCGCCGGTGAGGCGGACGCCGATGAGCTCGGGCCAGCGGACGTTGAACGGGAAGCCGGTCATGACGTCGACCGCGTCGGCGCCGCCCACGCCGACGGCGATCATGCCGATGCCGCCGGCGTTGGGAGTGTGGCTGTCGGTGCCGATCATCATCCCGCCGGGGAAGGCGTAGTTCTCGAGCACGACCTGATGGATGATGCCCGAGCCCGGCTTCCAGAAGCCGATGCCGTAGCGGGCCGAGACCGAGCGGAGGAAGTCGTAGACCTCGTGGTTGACGTCGACGGCCAGGCGGAGGTCGATGTCGGCCCCGGCCCGGGCCTGGATGAGGTGGTCGCAGTGCACGGTGGTCGGCACCGCGGTGGCCGGCAGGCCGGCGGTCATGAACTGGAGCAGCGCCATCTGGGCGGTGGCGTCCTGCATGGCCACCCGGTCGGGGTCGAAGTCGCTGTAGCTGCGGCCCCGCTCGAGCTCCTGGCCGTGGGGGTCGCGCAGGTGGTTGACCAGGATCTTCTCCGCCCCGGTGAGCGGTCGGCCGAGCCGTTCGCGGCCGAGGGCGACCCGTTCGGGCAGCCGGGTGTAGACCTCGTCGACCAGCTCGATGGGGGTGGTGGCGGAGACGGCCATGAGCGGCGGAACCCCTTGCGTCCGTGGGTGGATGCAGACAAGTATATGACAAGTGCGCGAGGTCCGCTATCGAGCAATCGCCGACGAGCTTCGGCGGCGCGTCGAGAGCGGTGACCTGGCGGCCGGCGCCCTCCTCCCCAGCGAGAGCGACCTGTCGGGAGCGTACGGGGTCAGCCGGGTCACCGTCCGCAAGGCGCTGGAGCTGCTGCGGGACGAGGGGCTGATCGACGCCCGCCAGGGCTTCGGCTGGTTCGTGGCCGCCGACCCGCTGCGCCAATCGCTCGGCCGGCTGGGGACCATCGAGAGCCAGATGGCCGCGTCCGGCCTGGCGCCCGAGCGGCGGGTGCTCGACTTCGAGTTCGTCGCGCCGCCCGCATGGGTGGCGTCGGAGCTCGGCCCCGGCAAGGTGCTGCGCGTGCGGCGGCTCA
>DASXRH010000210.1:0-2622 GCA_036506715.1 Acidimicrobiales bacterium | reverse complement strand
GCTCGTGCCTCATGCACCTCCAGTCCCGGGCCGAGGCCACCGGTCACCCGGTCCACGTCCGCCACCTGGCCGAGGTCCTGGCCGCCGCGCTGCCGGCCGACGGCGACGGGGACCGGCGGTGAGCGAGCGCAGCGAGCGAACCATGAGCACAGCGAGCGAACCATGAGCACAGTGCGGTACTCGGCACGAAGTGCCGACCGCTCACTGCGTGCATCCCGAAGGGTGCACCAGTGAGCGGGCGGGGCGGCGCCTGATGGCCCGGCCGCTGCCGAGCCCGGTGCCCGACCCCGGCGACCTCGAGGTCCGCATCTCGCCGATGCGCCGCCGCCACCTGCGCAGCGTGCTGCGCATCGAGGCCCAGGTGTACCCGCGGCCGTGGACGTTCGGCCTGTTCCTGTCCGAGATCGGCCAGCGGGCCACCCGCCTCTACGTCGTGGCCCGGGTGGGCGGGGAGGTCGTGGGCTACGCGGGGCTGTTCAAGGCGCTAGACGACGGGCACATCACCACCGTGGCCGTCGACCCGGCCTGGCACCGCTACGGCATCGCCACCCGCATGCTGCTGGCCCTGGCCCGGGGAGCGATCGCCCGCGACTGCGTGAACCTCACGCTCGAGGTGCGCATGAGCAACTCGGGGGCCCAGGCGCTGTACCAGCGGTTCGGGTTCGTGCCCGCCGGGGTGCGCAAGGGCTACTACCCCGAGACGGGCGAGGACGCCCTGGTCATGTGGGCCAACGACATCGACACCCCCGCCTACGCCGCCCGGCTGGCCGCCGTCGAGCGGGCCGTGCCGGGGCGCACGGTCCTCGACGGACCCTGGCTGTGAGCCCGTTCGCACCCGGCGCCCGTTTCGCGGGAGGCTAAGGGGCCATGGAGGACCGCATCCTCGGCATCGAGACGTCGTGCGACGAGACCGCGGCCGCGGTCGTCGACCGGGCCACCCACGTGCGGTCGTCGGTGGTGGCCAGCCAGATCGACCGGCACGCCCGCTACGGCGGGGTCGTGCCCGAGATCGCCAGCCGCGCCCACGTCGAGATGCTCACGCCGGTGGTGGCCCAGGCGCTCGTGGAGGCGGGTGTGGCCGACGACGAGATCGACGCCGTGGCCGCCACCGTCGGGCCCGGCCTGGTCGGTTCGCTGCTGGTGGGCGTGAGCGCGGCCAAGGCGCTGGCGCTGGTGTGGGACGTGCCGTTCGTGGCCGTCAACCACCTCGAGGGCCACCTCTACGCCTCGTTCCTGGAGGAGCCCGACCTCGACCTGCCGCTGGTCGTCCTGCTGGTGTCGGGCGGGCACACCCTGCTGGTCCACATGGAGGACCACGGCCGCTACCGCCTGCTGGGCTCGACCATCGACGACGCCGCCGGCGAGGCGTTCGACAAGGTGGCCCGGTTCCTGGGGCTCGGCTACCCGGGCGGGCCGCTGATCGACAAGCTGTCGGCCGAGGGCGACCCCCACGCCATCGCCTTCCCCCGGGGCATGATCGACCGCACGGGCGACGACCGCCACGACTTCAGCTTCAGCGGCCTCAAGACCGCGGTGATCACCCACGTCCGCCACAACCCCGACGTGTCCACCGCCGATGTGGCCGCCAGCTTCCAGGACGCGGTGGTCGACGTGCTGGTGACGAAAGCCCGCCGGGCCGCCCGCGAGGTGGGGGCCAAGGGCCTGTGCCTGGGCGGCGGCGTGGCGGCCAACAGCGCGCTGCGCGAGCGGTTCGCGGCGGCCTGCGCCGAGGACGGCATCCGTTCCTTCCTGCCCAGCCGGGCCATGTGCACCGACAACGCGGCGATGATCGCGGCGGCCGGCTGGTGGCGGCTGCGGACCGATGGTCCGTCGCCGCTCGACACCGGCGCCACCCCCAACCTGCGGCTGCCACTGGCGGGCTGACCGCCGTCCATCGACCGCCGGCACGGCGGGCGACCCGCAGCCCCGCACGATCTGAACCGCGGTGAACACTGTCGGGCCCCGAAGGTGCCGGGGAGTGGCATCCTTCCGCGATGGGACGTCCTCCGCTCACCCGTGCGCTGGTGGTCGACCGGACGCGGGCGCTGGTGCGGGCGGACGGCGTCGGGGGCATCAGCCTGCGGAGCGTGGCCCGGGACCTCGGGGTCACCGCCCCGGCGCTGTACGCCTACGTGACCGACTACGACGACCTGCTGGCCGCCGTGGCCGAGACCGAGTTCCGGCGGCTCCGCGACCGCTTCTCCGCCGTCGGCGGCGACGACCCCGTCGATCGGATCCGCGAGATGATCCGCGTCTACGTGGCCCACGCCTGCGAGGAGCCCCACCTGCACCGGCTCATGTTCCGCTACGCGCCCCAGGTCCCGGTGGCGACCGTCGACCCGACGTTCGGGCCCGCCACCGACACCTTCGCGGCCGCCCGGGCGCCGGTGGACGAGGCCATCGCCGCCGGCCGGCTGACCGTGATCGACCCGGTGCTGGCGTCGCTCACGCTGTGGTCGGCGGCCCACGGCGTGGCCGAGGTGCTCCTGATGGGGTTCGACTTCCCCGAGGACGTGGCCCGGGATCTGGTCGAGTCGGTCATCGCCGCCGTCGTCGGCGGCATGTGCCGCGACGTCCCGTGACGGCCCCGCCGCGGTTCTGGCACTCGGGGGTTGCGACTGC
>DASXRH010000209.1:0-1535 GCA_036506715.1 Acidimicrobiales bacterium | reverse complement strand
GCGTCCTCGACCGGGGCAAGCGCATCGTCAGCGGCGTGCAGATCGAGCCGCCGGCCGAGTGCACCCGGTGGCTCGACGACGCCACCGCCACCGTGAGCCAGTACCACGCCGACATCGCCGTGCTGCAGTTCGGGCCGTGGGACGTGCGGGCGCAGCAGATCGAGCAGGGCGGCGACTACCTCACCCTGGGCAAGGACCACGAGCTCGAGGAGGCCATGCGGTTCGAGCTCGACCGGACGGTGACCGGGCTGCTCGACCACGTCGGCGTCGTGGTGCTGGTGGCCAGCCCCGACATCGAGGTGGGCCGCGAGGACGGCCGCTCCCCGGGGCGCGAGGCGCCCGAGTCCGACCCCCACCGCATGGCCGCCTACCGCGCCATCGTCGACCAGGTGGCCGCCGCCCACGACCGGGTGGCGGTCGTCGACCTGGCCGGCTACCTCGGCAGCCGCGACGACGACAACCGGCTGCGGCCCGACGGCATCCACTTCACCGACGCCACGTCGCGGGAGGTCGCCGACTGGCTCGGGCCCGAGCTCGTGCGGCTGTACACGGCCGAGATCGCGGCCTCGCCGCCGCCGCCCGCCGTCACGACCACCACGACGACACCGGCGGTGCCGCCTGCGGCAGGATGAGGCCGTGGACACCACGCTGACCGGCGGGCCGCCCGACCGGGACGACACGCAGGTCGTCGACGTCAGCGACGGCCGGCGGTCGGGCCGGGACGACACCGAGGTCATCGACCCCACGCTCGAGGGGCCGCTGGTCCCGCCGCCGCTGCCCTGGCCGACCACCACCGCCACCCGCCCCCTGCCCCGGTCGCAGCGGCCCCGCCCGCCCCGGCGCTGGCCCCGCCGGCTGGCCATCGCCGGCGGCGTGGTCGGCGGCCTCCTGGTGGTGGGCGCAGTGGCCGGCGCCCGGCGCAGCAACGACCAGTTGACCTCCCCCTCGTCGACCACCACCACCATCGAGACCACCACGGCCACCGAGCCCGAGACCACGGCCCCGCCGACCACCACCGCCAGCCCCGCCGCCGGGGCCGCCACCCACTCCGACAACGACGAGCACCCCCCGCCCGACGACGTCGACTCGCTCGACTGCCGCCAGGACGGAGCGCTCGGCGCGGCGGCCGAAGGCGAGCTGACCAACCACACCGGCAAGTCGTCGAACTACGTGATCACTGTCAGCTTCAGCCGCCGCTCCGACAGCGTGGTCTACGCCCAGGGCGCCGCGTGGCTCACGAACATCGCCCCCGGCCAGCGGGCCACGTGGTCGGCCCAGTCGTTCCACCCCGACGTGCCCGACGGCGGCGCCGCCTGCGCCATCACCCGGGTCGAGCGCTTCGCCGCCTGACCCCCCGGGTTCACCGGGGCGGGACGGGGCGGGCCTCCCGTCAGGATGGCGCGGCGTCGGCCCCCGTCACCGACCGGCCCAGGCCGAGGTCGGGGGTGGCGAACGCGTGGACCTCGGGGTCGCGCCCCGGCAGGCACGTCCAGGCCTCGCCGCTGCGCCCGGTGCGCACCACGGTCACCACCGCG
>DASXRH010000208.1:0-1857 GCA_036506715.1 Acidimicrobiales bacterium | reverse complement strand
ACTAGCGGTGCCGTTGACCAGCACCAAGGTCGCCGCCGGTCGCCCGCCGGGCCGCGTGCCCCCGATCCCAGGAGCCGTCATGACCGATCCCGTCCGCGTCGCTGTCACCGGGGCCGCCGGCCAGATCGGCTACGCCCTCCTCTTCCGCATCGCCAGCGGGCAGATGCTCGGCGACGACCAGCCGGTCACCCTCCACCTGCTGGAGATCCCCCAGGCCGTGGGCGCGCTCGACGGCGTGCGCATGGAGCTCGACGACTGCGCCTTCCCCCTGCTGGCCGGGGTGGTCACCACCGACGACGCCGCCGTGGCCTTCGAGGGGGTCGGCTACGCCCTGCTGGTGGGGGCGATGCCCCGCAAGGAGGGCATGGAGCGGGCCGACCTGCTGTCGGCCAACGGCGCCATCTTCACCGCCCAGGGCAAGGCCCTCTCCGACGCGGCGGCCGACGACGTCAAGGTGCTGGTGGTCGGCAACCCGGCCAACACCAACGCCCTCATCGCCATGAACAACGCCCCCAACGTGCCCGCCGAGCGGTTCACGGCCATGACGCGCCTCGACCACAACCGGGCCAAGGCCCAGCTGGCCGCCAAGGCGGGCGCCCCGGTGGCCGACGTGACCCGCATGACGATCTGGGGCAACCACTCGGCCACCCAGTACCCCGACGTGTTCCACGCCCGGGTGGCGGGTGCGCCGGCGTTCGACGCCGTGGGCAACGACCAGGCGTGGCTCGAGGACGACTTCATCCCCACCGTGCAGCAACGGGGGGCGGCGGTCATCAAGGCCCGGGGGCTGTCCTCGGCCGCCTCGGCCGCCAACGCCGCCGTCGACCACATGCGCGACTGGGCGCTCGGCACCGGCGAGGGCGACTGGGTGTCGATGGCCGTCCCGTCCGACGGCAGCTACGGCGTGCCGAAGGGCCTGGTGTCGGGCTTCCCGGTGACCTGTGCGGGCGGTCGCTACGAGATCGTCCAGGGCCTCGACCTCGACGAGTTCAGCCGCGGTCGCATCGACGCCTCGGTGGGCGAGCTGCGCAGCGAGCGCGACGCCGTCGCCGACCTCGGCCTGATCTGAGCCGCGCGGCCGCCCGCCGTCGCGCCGCGGTCCCGGAGCGTGGCACCCTGGGATAACAGTGTTCACTCTGCGCGGGCGCCGCCGACCGCGTACGGTCGGGAGCCTTGGGGGTCGGGACCTCGGTGCGGCACCCTCCGGCGCGGCCGGCCGCGGCGGAGGCGAGGGACCGGACCTGGCGCGCCCGCGGGGGCCGGGTCCTGCCGGTCCTGGTGGCGATGGCCGCGGGCGCGCTGGTGGCCCTCGTCTCCGCCTACGCGCTGTGGCCCCGGGGATCGATCGACCTCGACGAGATCGTCTACCTCAACCAGGCCGACGCCATCGCTCACGGTGACCTGGCGTTCGACCGGGCGACCACAGTCCCCGACTTCCGCCCCTACCTGAGCGGCGTGGCCGGCGACCGGGTGGTGTTCAAGTACCAGCCGCTGTGGCCGGCGGTGCTGGCCGCGTCCGCGCTGGCCACCGGTGACCACCGGCCGGCACTGGTGGTGGCCGGGGCGGTCGCGGCGCTGGCCGTCTGGTCCCTGGCCCGCGAGCTGACCGGTCGCCGGTGGGCGGCCACGGCCGCGGCGGTCGGGGTCGCCCTGTCGCCCGTTTTCGTGACCCAGAGTGGCACCGCGCTCGCCTACCTGCCGGCGGCGGCGCTGGGGTCGGCGGCGCTCGCCGCCGGGCTGCGGGCGGTGCGCACCGGCGCCCGCTGGTGGTACGTCCTCGCCGGTGCCGGCCTCGGGCTGCTGTTCTTCCACCGCCCCTACGACGCCCTGGTGACGGGGCTGCCCCTGGCCGCGTGG
>DASXRH010000207.1:0-8713 GCA_036506715.1 Acidimicrobiales bacterium | reverse complement strand
ATCCAGTCGACGACGGCCGCCGTCAGGGCCAGGGCCAGCAGGACGAACGCGGCGGCGGTCACGGGCGGGGGGTCAACCGACCCCGGCCAGGGCCTCGTCCCACGAGGCGCCCCGCTCGACCAGGCTCCGGTAGGCCATGAGCACCCGGGGTCGGTTCATCGACAGCACGCCGGTGATGCGGTCGCCCCGCCGGTAGAGGGCGACGAAGCGCCGCTCGGCCGGGTCGCCGTCGACCACCCGCACCTCGTCGGCCGCCGACGACCGCCCGGCCAGCTGGATCTTGCGGTCGTACTGGTCAGACCAGAACCACGGCACCGGATCGTAGGGCTCGACCGGCGCACCCGGACCCGCCCCGCCGGCCAGCTCCTCCAGCAGCCGCCGGCCGGCGTGGGCGCCCATGGTGACGGCGTTGTCCCAGTGCTCGACCCGCATCAGCTCGCCGAAGCGGTGGCTCGGCCACCGGGCCACGTCCCCCGCCGCCACCACCCCGGGCGCGGCGAGCGTGGTGGCGTCGCACACGACCCCGTCGTCGAGCGCCAGGCCCGACCCCTCCAACCAGCCGGTCACCGGGCTGACGCCGATGCCCACCACCACGACGTCGGCGTCGACGGCGCCCCCGTCGGCCAGGCGGACCCGGGCCACCCGCCCGGCGCCGTCGCCCTCGAACCCGGCCACCCCGGTGCCCAGGCGCACCTCGACGCCGTGGTCGCGGTGGAGGTCGCCCATGACCGCCCCCATCTCGTCGCCCAGCGCCCGGCCCAGCGGCACGGGCAGCGCCTCGAGCACCGTGACATCGCAGCCCCGGACCCGGCAGCTGGCGGCGACCTCGGCGCCGATGAACCCGGCCCCCACCACCACGACCCGGGTGGCCCCCCCGTCGAGCTCGGCGCGTATGGCCAGGCAGTCGTCCACCGTCCGCAGCGTGTGGACGCCCGCCAGTTCCGCGGTGCCCGGCAGCTCGCGGGGCGCGGCGCCGGTGGCCACCACCAGCCCGTCCCACGGCACTGTGCGCCCGCCGGCCAGGGTCACGGTCCGGCCGGCCAGGTCGAGGGCCGTCGCCCGCTCCCCCAGCCGCCAGTCGAGGTCGAGCGCGTCGAGGCCACCCTCGGCCGTGACCGCGAGCGCGGTGCGCTCGACCGGCCAGTCGCCCCTGAGCACCTGCTTGGACAGGGGCGGGCGGTCGTAGGGGGCGTGGGGCTCGGCGCCCACCACGGTGACGGGCCCGTCGAAGCCGGCGATGCGGATCTCCTCGGCGGCCCGCAGGCCGGCCAGCGACGCCCCGACGACGACGATCCGGGACGACCCGGCGGTCACTCGTCGACGACGGTGATGGCCGCCTTCGGGCAGCGGCGCACGGCCTCCTCGACCTTGGGCCGCAGCCCGTCGGGCGGGGTCTCGTCGAGGATGTACAGGAAGTCGTCGTCCCGGACCTCGAACACCTCGGGCGCTGCTTCCATGCACCGGGCGTTGCTCTCACACAGGTCGAAGTCGACCACCACGCGGTACCCCATGGGACCCTTCCCCTTTTCTGTTGCGCTGGCGCGTCAACCTAGTCCCGGTAGCTTCTGGCGGGCATGGTCGTCCCCGTCGAGATGAGCCGCCGCGAGGCCCGGCGGGTGGCGCTGGCCGCCCAGGGCTTCACCGATCCCCGGCCGTCCGGCCGTGTGGACCGCCGCCATTTCCGCCGGGTGCTCGAACGGGTGGCCACCGTGCAGGTCGACTCGGTCAACGTGCTGACCCGCACGCACGAGCTCGTGTTCTTCGCCCGGCTCGGCCCCTACGACCGCGACGCTCTCACCCGGTGGCTGTGGGGCAGCCGCGAGGTGTTCGAGTACTGGGGCCACGAGGCGTCGCTCCACCCGGTCGAGCGCTACCCCCTGCTGCGGTGGCGGATGGCCGGCGGCCACGCCTGGGGCGGGGTCCGGCGCAGCGCCCGCGACAACCCCGACCTGGTGGCGGCGGCGCTGGCCGAGATCGCCGCCAAGGGCCCGGTGCCCATCGGCGACCTGGACGTCAACCGGCGGGCCCCCCGCCGCGAGGGCCACTGGTGGGGCTGGGGCGACGGCAAGCGGGTGGTCGAGCACCTGTTCTTCGGGGGCGAGGTCACGGCCACCCGGCGCAACGGCTTCACCCGCCATTACATGCTTCCCGAGCAGTGGCTGCCGCCCGCGGTGCTGGCGGCCGCGCCGCCCCCCGAGGACGAGGCCCGGCGGGAGCTGCTGCTGCTGGCGGCCGCGGCCCACGGGGTCGGCACCGCCCGCGACCTGGCCGACTACTACCGGCTCAACGTGCCCGACGCCCGCCCGGTGCTGGAGGCGCTGGTGGCCGACGAGGCGCTGGTGCCCGTGCGGGTCGAGGGCTGGAAGGACCGCGCCTACCTGCACCCCGAGGCCCGCCGGCCCCACCGCCGGCTGCGAGCCCGGGCGCTGCTGTCGCCGTTCGACTCCCTGATCTGGGAGCGGTCCCGCACCGAGCGCCTGTGGGACGTGCGCTACCGCGTCGAGATCTACGTGCCCGCCGCCCAGCGGGTCCACGGCTACTACGTGCTGCCCTTCCTGCTCGACGAGGCCATCGTGGCCCGGGTCGACCTCAAGGCCGACCGCCAGGCGGGCGTGCTGCGGGTGCGCTCGGCGTGGGCCGAGCCGCCCACCCGGGGTGGGCCCGACCGCGACCGGGTGTGCGCCGAGCTGGCCGCCGAGCTGGGGTCGATGGCCGCCTGGCTCGGCCTGCCCGGTGGGGTCGAGGTCGAACCCCGTGGCGACCTGGCCGCCGACTTGGCCCGCACCGTGGGCTGACCCCCAGGTCTGGGGGCCGGCGCCCGGGGGTACCCCTGGCGGCATGCTATTGATCCTGTGGCTCATCGCCGCGGTGCTGGTCATCTACGGCATCGTGCGCATCGTCAGGGGCGAGATCCTGCTCGGCCTCGTCCTCATCGTGATCGGCTGCCTGGTCGGCCCGGGTGGCGTGTCGATCTTCAGCCTGATACCCGCCGGCATCTAGCGCTCGGGGCGTCGTCCATGATGGTCGCATGACCACCGTGGACGACGCCCTCCCCCGCTGGGATCTCACGCCGCTCTTCCCCGCCGTCGACGCCCCCGAGACGGCCGCGGCCGAGTCCGACCTCGCGGCCGCGGTCACGGCCCTCGGCGAGCGGTTCGACCGCCAGGAGGCGGCCGCCGACGGCGAGGGCCTCGTCGCCGCGTTCGAGGCCATCCTCGACGCCCTCAACGACGTGCTCGACCGCTACACCCGGCTCGAGGCCTACGCGTACGGGTTCGTCAGCACCGACAGCGGCGACGAGGGTGCCCAGGCCCTGCTGTCCCGGCTGGCCAGCGAGGAGGCCCGCATCGCGGTCCTCCGCACCCGGTTCGACGCCTGGATGGGCAGGCTCGACCTCGACGACCTGGTGGCCCGCAGCCCGGCCGCCGCCGACCACGCCTGGCCGCTGCGCAAGGCCGCCCGCCGGGCCGCCCACCAGATGCCGGCCCCCGAGGAGGCGCTCGCCGCCGAGCTGGGCATCACCGGCTCGACCGCCTGGGGGCGGCTGTACGAGGACGTGACCGCCGGCGTCACCGCCACGGTCGAGCACCCCGACGGCCGGGCCGAGACGCTGCCGATCTTCGCCGTGCGGGGCCTCGCCACCCATCCCGACGGCGCCACCCGGGCCGCCGCGTTCCGGGCCGAGCTCGACGCCTGGCGGGCCAACGCCGTGCCCATCGCCGCCGCTCTCAACGCCATCAAGGGCGAGACCCTGGCGCTCGGGGCCCGCCGGGGCTGGGACGACCCGCTCGACCCGGTGCTCGAGCACAGCGCCGTCGAGCGGCCGGCGTTCGACGCCATGCAGGCGGCGGTCGACACCGCGCTCCCCGACTTCCGGCGCTACCTGGCGGCCAAGGCCCGGCTGCTGGGCAAGGAGCGGCTCGCCTTCTGGGACCTGTTCGCACCCGTGGGCGACGCCCCGGAGCGGTCGTGGCCCGACGCCACCGGCGAGGTCGACCGGGCGTTCGCCGGCTACGGCGACGACCTGGCGGCGCTGGCCCGGCGGGCGGCCGCCGAGTCGTGGGTCGACGCCGGGCCCCGGGCCGGCAAGGTGGGCGGCGGCTTCTGCATGCACGTGGGCGACGGCGCCAGCCGCATCCTCATGAACTTCGACGGCTCGATCGACTCGGTCCACACGCTGGCCCACGAGCTGGGCCACGCCTACCACAACACGACGCTGCGGCCCCGCACGCCACTGCAGCGGTCGACGCCCATGGCGCTGGCCGAGACCGCCAGCATCTTCTGCGAGACGATCCTGACCGACCGGGCGCTGGAGGCGGCCACCGGCGGCGAGCGCCTGGCCCTGCTGGAGGCCGACCTCCAGGGCGCCTGCCAGGTGGTGGTCGACATCCGCAGCCGGTTCCTGTTCGAGTCACGGCTGTTCGCCCGGCGCCGGGCTTCGACGGTGCCGGTGCGCGAGCTGTCCGAGCTGATGGCGGAGGCCCAGGTCGAGGCGTACGGCGACGGGCTCGACCCCGAGGCCCTCCACCCGCTCATGTGGGCGGCCAAGCCCCACTACTACGGGTCGTCCTTCTACAACTGGCCCTACACGTTCGGGCTGCTGTTCGGGCTGGGCCTCTACGCCGCCTGGCAGGCCGAGCCGGGCGACTTCCGCGCCTCGTACGCCGCCATGCTGTCCTCGACCGGGGTCGAGACCGCCGGCCAGCTGGCCGCCCGGTTCGGCATCGACATCGCCGACCAGGCGTTCTGGGCCGCCAGCCTCGACGTGCTGCGGGCCCGCATCGACGACTTCTGCGCGGCCGCCGCCTAAGCGCAGGGGGAGCGCCCGCCACGGACTGACGCTCCCCCTGCAGCTCTTGGTTGTCTGTATCGCCGGTGGGGCTAGAGGCCCACGGCGGCCGCGGCGTTGACGATGCCCTCGCCGTAGAGGCCGTTGTCGTCTGTCGTGCCCTGGCAGATGGCGTTGAACTCGGCGGGCCGACCCTCGTCGGTGTAGATCTCCGTGCCGCCGGCGGGGCACGGGTGATCGGTGGCCGTGTCCTCGATGATGCTCTGCACGGTGTCGGGGTCGAGCGAGAAGCCCCTGCGGGCGTCGCCGCTGCCGAAGCGCTCGATGACGAGCGCCGCCAGCCCGGTCACGTGCGGTGAGGCCATCGAGGTGCCCTGCAGGTAGGTGTAGATCCCGCAGTTCTGGCCCCTGCGGTCACAGCTCCGGAACGAGAAGTCGTCGGTCGGGTTGCCGTTCTGGTCGACCAGCCCCTCGTCGATGGCGACCTGGAGCGGGTACGAGGACAGCACCAGGTTGCCCGGCGTCTGGAACTGCGGCGTGCCGACGAAGTCACGGAACCAGCCGCCGGGGGCAGCCACCGAGATCTTGCCGAGCCCGTAGGTCGAGAAGTCGGACTTGGTGCCCGACGGCCCCACCGCGGAGACGGCCATGACGTGCGGGGCCTCGGCCGGCATGTCGAGGCAGTCGTTGGTCACGACCCGGGTGACCTCGGTGTTCAAGGGGAAATCGGGGCTGATGGCGTCGTTGCGGGTCGCGGCGGCGAGGTCGGTGTGCTCGTTGCCGGCGGCCGCCACGAGCGTCACGCCGTGGTCGTGGGCGTACTCGGTGGCGGCGGACACGGTCTGGCGTATGAAGGCCTGCTCGTCGAGCTCCTCCTGGGTGCTCGGCCCGGACACGATGTCGTCGGGCGAGTCGCAGTTGTAGAGCCACGGGTCGGTGAAGAAGCTCATGTTGACCACGTCGAGCCCGGCGTCACCGGCGTAGGTGAGCGCCGCCACCGTCTCGAACAGAAAGAAGAAGCCCGAGTCCTGCCCGGCCCGGACGTTCACGATGGTGGCGTCGGGGGCCACACCGGCGATGCCGATGCCGTTGCGCGCGCCGGCCACCGTGCCGGCCACGTGGGTGCCGTGGCCGCCCTGGTCGACGTTGGCCGGGTCGATGCACGTCGGCACCTCGCACGGCCCGTCGATGCTGGGGATGTCCATCGTGAAGTTGCGGGACAGCGCGGCGTCGAAGTGCGGGGCGATGTCGGGGTGGGAGGCGTCGACGCCGGTGTCGATGATGCCGACGGTGACGCCCTTGCCGGTCGCCTTGCGCTGGGCGCCGTCGGGGGTGGCGCCCATGAGCGCCATGTCCCACTGCTTGTCGGCCAGCGGCTCGACCCGGCTGCGGGCCTGGACACTGCCCTGGGCGGCCGCCGCGCCGCGCTGGGCGGCCCGGTCGGCGAGCGCCGGGCGCTCCTCGGCGAAGCGGTGGGGCTGGCCCGGCTCGGACGTGCCGACCGAGTGGTTGCGGGCGCCATCGGTCACGGCATCCGTGGCCTTCACGGCGGCCAGGAAGTCGGGCGAGTCCGACTCGACCAGCGCGATGCCGAGCTCCTCGTTGACCTCGACGACCTGGCCCCCCGCACCGGCCACGGCGTCGGCGGCCGCCGCGGCGTCGCCCTGGTAGGCGACGACGTACTCGCCGCCGGTCGCGGACTGGGTGGTTCCTTCAGCGGTCGCCCCACCCTCGCCCCCGCGTGGCGCAGCCTGCGCCGAGAGCGAGGTGGAGACGAGCGCGAGCACACCGAGTGATGCACCCGCGACGATGCGGATCCTGCGCATGCAGTTCCCCCTGTTGATCGAATACCCCAACTGACGGGCGACACCCTAGACACATCGGCCAGTCGAATGTCGTGAAACTGGACGGACCGCACAGCGACCAGGGCCTTCTGCTGACAGTCGACCCTTCCCCACCTGACCGGGGGTCAAACCTGCCTCCGCTGTCGCCCGCGGTCAGCCGGTGCGCGTGAGGACGTCCGCGCCGTCGTCGGTGACCAGCAGCGTGTGCTCGAACTGCGCCGTGCGCCGGCGGTCGACCGTCACCGCGGTCCAGTTGTCGGGCCACACCTCGTGCTGGTGGGCGCCCATCGTGATCATCGGCTCGATCGTGAAGGTCATGCCCGGTTCGATGACCGTGGTGGCCCGCGGGTCGTCGTAGTGGGGGATCTGGAGGTCGGTGTGGAACTGCTCGGCGATGCCGTGGCCGACGAAGGCCCGCACCACGCCGTAACCGTGGCCCTCGGCGTGGCCCTGGATCGCCCGGCCGATCTCGCGGATCTGGCGGCCCGGCCGCACGGTGGCGATGCCGAGGTCGAGGCACTCGCGGGTGACCCGGACGAGGTCGGCCGATGCCTGGTCGATGGTGCCCACCGGGAACGTGGCGTTGGTGTCGCCGTGGACGCCGTCGAGGAAGATGGTCACGTCGAGGTTGACGATGTCGCCGTCGACGAGGGCCCGGTCGTCGGGGATGCCGTGGCAGATGACCTCGTTGACCGAGGTGCAGAGCGACTTGGGGAAGGCGCCGTAGTTGAGCGGGCTGGGGTAGCCGCCCCGGCGGATGCACTCCTCGTGGCACAGGGCGTCGAGCTCGTCGGTGGTGACCCCGGGCGCCACGGCCGCGCCCACGGTCTGCAGGATCTCGGCCGCGGCCCGGCCGGCCCGGCGCATCCGCTCGATGACCTCGGGGGTGCGCACGTGCGACTCGGACCGGCGCACGGGGACGCCGGTCTCGGCGTAGGGCGGCCGGGAGATCTCGGGCGGCACCGCCCGGGGCGGGCTGAGCCGCCCGGGCCGGATGTGGTCGGTGCTCGCCTTGTGGCACCGCTTGAACTTGCGCCCGCTCCCGCACCAGCACGGATCGTTGGCTTTGACGGCGGTGAGAGTCGAGGTGGCCATGGCGGATCCAGGCTATCGGCCTCACCCCACCCACGAACCGGCGCGCGTTTCGCGCGTTCGGCGCAGGAAACGCGCGCCGGTTCGTGGGATCGACCGCCGCTTGCGATGATGGTCCCCGACGCCGAGGGAGCCGGGAGGTGGGGATGGAGGTCGCGCTCGAGGGCATCGAGCTGCGGCTGGTCCGCGTGCCGCTGGCCGAACCGTTCGCCGCCTCCCACGGGACCCGGCTCGACCGGGAGGTGGTGATCGTCCGGGCCCTGGTCGAGGAGGGGCCGGACGGGTGGGGCGAGTGCGTGGCCGAGTCCGAGCCCACCTACTGGCCCGAGTACACGGCCGGGGCCATGCACGTGCTCGAGCACCACCTGGTCCCCCGGCTGCTGGACGGCCGGTCGCTGCGCCAGGTGCGGGGGCACCGCATGGCCAAGGCGGCGCTGGAGTGCGCGGCGCTCGACGCCGGGCTGCGGGCCGAGGGGCGGTCGATGGCGTCGTTCCTCGGGGCCACCCGGCCGGTGGTGCCCACCGGCATCGCGCTGGGTCTGGCGCCGACGGTGGACGACCTGGTCGACGGGGTGCTGCGCTGGCACGGCCAGGGCCACCGGGCGTTCAAGATCAAGATCCAGCCGGGGTGGGACGTCGAGCCGCTGCGGGCCGTACGCACCACCGTCGGCCACGAGGTGGCGCTGCTGGCCGACGCCAACGGCAGCTACCGCAGCGAGTCGGTCGAGCACCTGGCCACCCTGTCCCGCCTGGCCGACGCCAGCATCGGGCTGGTGGCCATCGAGCAGCCCTTCGCCCCCGACGACCTGGTGGGCCACGCCCGCCTGGCCCGGCGCATCGACGTGCCGGTGTGCCTCGACGAGTCGATCGGCTCGCTGGCCGAGCTCGACTCGGCGCTGACTCTGGAGGCGTGCGGGGCCGTCAGCCTCAAGGCCGGCCGGGTGGGCGGGCTGGTCGAGACCCGCCGCATCCACCAGCGCTGCCGGGA
>DASXRH010000206.1:0-2355 GCA_036506715.1 Acidimicrobiales bacterium | reverse complement strand
CCTGCCCCCGGACCCGACGACGGCGCCGGCGGCAACGGCGCCGGGCGCCGCCTCCTGCTGCCGGCGGCCACCGTGCCCCGCCTGGCGATCGCGGCCATCGGCGCCTACGCCGGCGCCCAGGTCATCTCCGACATCACCAGCGTCAAGATCGGCACCGCCTTCGGCCGGGCCGTCGACATGGGCACGTGGATCTACCCGATCACGTTCACGCTGCGCGACGTCGTCCACAAGATGCTCGGCAAGCGGGCCGCCCGGGCGCTGGTGGTCACCGCCGCGTTCGTCAACCTGTTCATGGCCCTCTACCTGCAGTGGGTGGCGCGGGCCCCCAGCGACGCCAGCTACCCGTTCCACGAGGAGTTCCGCCTGGTGCTGGGCCCGCTGTGGCGCATCGTGGTGGCGTCGATCATCGCCGAGGTGGTCAGCGAGCTGGTCGATACCGAGGTGTACCACTGGTTCGTGAGCAGTGTGACCACCCGCTACCAGTGGGCCCGGGTGGCGGTCAGCAACGGGGTGAGCGTGCCCATCGACAACGCGCTGTTCGCCGTCCTGGCCTTCGGTCCGCTGCCGTTCCTCGGCGACGACGACCTCACGCTGCCGTGGTCGGCGGTGTGGGACATCTTCGTGGTCAACCTGGTGGTCAAGTTCCTGGTCTCGGCGGCCAGCATGCCGCTCATCTACCTGTCACCCGACCGCGACTGGCACAACGACCCCGACGACGCCTGACTCGGGACACTAGAAGGCGGACCGCAGGTCCGGGATCATCGGGAAGTGCTCGACGTTGAGCGTTGCCAGCCGGGCTCCCGACAGCTCGGCGGTGGCGGCGATCACGTGGTCGTCGACGTCGATCCCCTGGTGTGAGATCAGGACTGCCCGAGCTCGCGCAGCCGCTCGTCGGCCCCTCCCGGCCGCCGCACCCGGGCCAGGAAGTCCTGCCACGACTCGCCGTCGTCGAGGGCCCCGAACGCCTCGTCGGCCGCCGCCAGCCGGGCCGCGACCGGATCGCCGATGTCGAGCGCCTCGTCGAGGATGGCGCGCAGGATCACCGCCATCGGCACGCCCGCGTCCCGCGCCCGCTGGTCGAGGCGCCGGCGCTGCTCATCGGTCAGGTAGACCTGCGTGCGCTGCGTACATCTACAGCATGCATCTGACCGGCCTCAGCCCGGGTCGCGGACGATCCCCCGCAGGCACATGTCCGCATACTCGGCGTAGAACGCCTCGTCGTCGGGCCAGGGCATGTCGGGCTTGGACACCTGCAGCGACGTCAGCCCGTGGACCCGGGCCCACAGCCCGATGGACAGGCGGTACGCGTCGTCGTACGCGGGGCGGAGGCGGCCGGCGTCGATGCAGTCCTGCACACAGGTCATCAGGTGGTCGAACGCGGCCGACTCGGCCAGCACCTGGCCCTTGTACTGCTCGGGGGCGGCGTCGGGCCGGGTCATGAACATGATCCGGTAGGGCTCGGGGTTGGCCACGCCGAACTCGATGTAGGCCCTGCCCAGCGCGACCAGCGCGTCGACCGGATCGTCGATGCCCTCGCAGGCGCGGCGGATGTGGTCCTCGAGGGCGGTGAAGTGGCGGGCGCACACGGCGAAGATCAGGTCGTTCTTGTCGGCGAAGTGCCGGTAGATCGACGGCGGGGTGACCCCCACGGCCTCGGCCACGGCCCGGATGGACACGGCGCGCACCGAGCCGGTCTCCAGCAGCATCGCCTCGGTGGCGGCCAGGATCTCGGCGCGGAGCTGCCGCCCCTCGCCCTTGGGCAGGCGGGGGCGGCGTCCGGTGGCGGTGGCCGGCGGCGTCATCGGCGGGTGAGGTCCCCGGTCATGCCCCCAGGATCGCGCTCCCCGTCGGTCGCCGCGGGCGCGACCACGGCGGGGACGGCGTCCGCCGCCGTCTCGTCGCCGTCGAGGTCGACGTGCTCGCTGATGCCCCACCGGTCGTGGAGGCGGCGCAGCGGGCCGGGCGCCCACCAGTTCCACTCGCCGGCCAGCCGCATGAACGCCGGCACCAGCGTGCCCCGGATGAGGAAGGCGTCCATGAGCACCGCCAGCGTCAGGCCCAGGCCGAACATCTTGATGAAGCTCACGTGACCGGTGGCGAAGGAGAGGAACACCACGGCGATCAGCACGGCGGCGGCCGTCACGATCCGGCCGGTGCGCTCGAGCCCGACGGCCACGGCCGACACGTTGTCGGCCCCGTTGTCGTGCTCCTCCTTGATGCGGGACAGGAGGAAGACCTCGTAGTCCATCGACAGCCCGAAGGCCACGCAGAACAGGAGGATGGGCATGGCGGCGGCCAGCGCGCCGGTGGGGGTGAAGTCGAGCACGCCCGACAGGTGGCCCTCCTGGAAGATCC
>DASXRH010000205.1:0-2154 GCA_036506715.1 Acidimicrobiales bacterium | reverse complement strand
GCCGGGTCCGGGCCCCCGCCGCGAGCGTCGGCGCCGACGCTCCCGTGCCGGTGACGCACTCGCTGTTCGCCTCGTCGGGCGACGAGCCGCGCCGCCGCCGGGTCGACGACATCGCCCTGCTCGGGCTGGCGCTGGTCTCGCTGCTGGCGGCAGCGCTGGTGGCTGCCGGACCGCCCGGCGGCGGCGCCGAGGCGGTGGCCGCGCTCCACGACCTGCTGGGCTGGCTCGGGCCCCTGTGGTCGGCGGCCTACATCGCGACCACCGTGCTGGTGGTCGGCCTGCTGGCGGCGGCGCTGACCGCCCGGCGCGCCGCACTGGCCCGCGACATCGTGCTGGCCACGGCGCTGACGATCGGTGCCGGCTACCTGCTCGCCTACGCGGTCGACGGCCGGTGGCCGGACCTGTCGTCGGTCGTGTGGCGCAGCAGCGACCCCACCTACCCCGCCCTCGGCCTGGCCGCGGTGGTGGCCGTGGGCCTGGTGGCCTCGCCCGACCTGACCCGGCCGGTGCGGTACGTGGCCCTCACTGTGGTGGCGCTGGCCACCGTGGCCGTGGCGGTCGAGGGCGAGGCCCTGCCCGCCCAGGTGCTCGGGGGCCTGGCGCTGGGGCTGGCCGTGGGGGCGGCGCTGCGGCTGGCCTTCGGCTCGTCGGCGGGCTTCCCGCACGAGCGCCGGGTGCTGGCCGACCTGGCGGCGCTCGGCGTCGCCGTCACCGACGTGTGGCGGGACGAGCGCCAGCGGGGCGGCGTGGCCCGCTACCGGGCGGTCGACGCCGCCGGCGCGCCGGTGGCCGTCGCCGTGTACGGCCGCGACGCCCGCGACACGCAGGTGGTGGCCCGCCTGTGGCGCAGGCTCTGGTACCGCGACCCGGGCCCCGAGGCGGCGCTGACCCGGCGCGAGCAGGTCGAGCACGAGGGCCTCATGCTGTTCCTGGCCGACCGGGCCGGCGCGCCCGTCCCTGCGGTGGTGGCGGCGGGGACGGCCGGCGAGGGCGACGCCCTGCTGGCTACCGACGAGCCCGACGCCCCGTCCCTGGCGACGCTCGACCCGGCGGCGGTGACCGACGCGCTGCTCGACCGCGTGTGGGCGGCCGCCGCCGCCCTGCGGGCGGCCCGCATGGGGCACGGCCGGCTCAACGCGTGGTCGATCGTGGTCGGCCCCGGCGGTCCCGTGGTCACCGACCTGGCCGGCGCCCGGCTCCACGCCGACGACGCGGTGCTGGCCACCGACCTGGCCGAGCTGCTGGTCTCGTGCTCGCTCCTGGCCGGGCCCGACCGGGCGCTGCGGGCGGCCCGGGCCGGCGTCGGCGACGACGCCGTGCGGGATGCGGTGCCGTTCGTCCAGCGGGCGGCGCTCACCCCGCCCCTGCGGGACCAGGCCCGCGCCGCCGGCCTCGACGTTAACGGGCTGCGCCAGCAGGTGGTCGACGCCACCGGCGGCGAGATGCCCGAGATCGCCGACGTCCGCCGGGTGTCGCTGCGCGACGTCGGGCTCATGGCGCTGACCGTCGTCGCCGCCTACCTGCTGCTCAGCGCGGTCGGCGACATCGGCCTGTCGACCATCGTCGACGAGCTGTCCCAGGCCACCTGGGCGTGGGTGGTGCTGGCCCTCGTGCTGGCCCAGGTCACGCTGGTCACCGACGCCGCGGCCACCCTGGCGGCTGTGGGCCGGCCGCTGCCGTTCGGCCCGACCACCGTGCTGCAGTCGGCCGTGAAGTTCATCAACCTCACCGTGCCGAGTGCCGCCGGCAAGATCGCCCTCACCATGCGCTACCTCGAGCGCCAGGGCGTGTCCCGGGCGGTGGCCCTCACCCAGGGGTCCATCGACGGGTTCGCCGGGTTCGTCGTCCAGGCACTGGTGCTGGTGGTGGTGGTGCCCATCTCGGGCGTGGACCTGTCGCTGCAGGGCGACGGGGACGCCAGCGGGCTGGTGTGGGCGGGGATCGCCGTGCTGGTGGGCGCGGCGATCGCCGCCGTGGCGGCGGTCGCGCTGCCCCGCCTGCGGGCCAAGGTGTGGCCGTTCGTGTCGGCCGCGCTGTCCAATGCCCGCGAGCTCGCCACCTCGCCCGGCCGCCTCCTGCGCCTGGTCCTGGCGAACATCGGCTCCCAGCTCGTCTACGCGCTGACGCTCGGGGCAGCGGTGCGGGCCTTCGGGT
>DASXRH010000204.1:0-5157 GCA_036506715.1 Acidimicrobiales bacterium | reverse complement strand
GGAGGCCGACCGCACCGACTGATCGGTGCGGTGGCGCGCCGCGGGACCTTCGGCCCTGGTGCGGACGTGGCCGCGCGCCCAACCTGGGCGGCGTGGAGATCGACCGCAACGGCTTGGAGGTCCTCGACCGCGAGGAGAGCCTGCGCCTGCTCGGCACGGCCGTGCTGGGCCGGATCGCGATCAGCAGCGGTGCGCTGCCCACGGTCCTGCCGGTGAACTTCCGGTTCGACGGCTCCCGCATCCTGTTCCGCACCGGGGTCGGCACCAAGCTCGACGCCGCCACCGACAATGCGGTCGTGGCGTTCGAGGTCGACGAGATCGACGCCCCGTCGCAGACCGGCTGGAGCGTGGTCGTGACCGGCGTCGCCCGCGAGGTCACCGATCCCGGCGAGCTGGCCGAGGCGCGGCGGCAGCCGCTGGCCCGGTGGGCCAGCGGCGACGATCACCGCGTGGTGGCGATCTCGGTGGACCTGGTGTCGGGCCGCCGGATCAGGTCACGACGACAGCCGTGACCATGCCGTACATGCCCTGCTCGCGCTCGACGTGGCCGAGGATGTGGCAGTGCCAGACCCAGGTGCCGGGCTTGTCGAGGTGGACGAGCACCGAGTAGCGCTCGCCCGGCGCCACGGCGACGGTGTCGGCAACGTAGGGGGCGTCGAGGGGGAAGCCGTCCTTGGCCACCACGATCTGGTCGAACTGGTGGAGGTGCATGGGGTGGATCTGGCTGCCCTCGTTGAAGTAGTGCACGAGGATCCAGTCGCCGACGTGGGCCGCGATCGGCTCGGTGGCCGGGAAGCTCTTCCCGTTCAGCGAGTAGCCGATGACGCCGCTGTCGTTGAGCACCAGCGGCATCTCCTGGGCGAGGGCGAGATCGGCGGGGACCGCGTGGCCGCCGACGGTCCGGCCCGCCGGGAGGGCCACCTCGCCGACGAAGATCGTGCCGAGCATGCCGTTGGGCACCTGGAGCTGGCCGTGGTGGTGGGCGTGGTACATGGCGACGGCCGGCTCGTCGGCCACGAACTCGTAGGTGAACGATGCGCCCGGGTCGATCAACGGCTGGGTCAGCGGACCGACGCCGTCCATGCCGTTGTCGACGTTGATGCCGTGCAGGTGCAGGTCGGTGGCCATGGGGAGCTCGTTGTGCACGCTGATCCGCACGTGGTCCCCGACGTTCACGTGGATCTGAGGGCCCGGGACCGTGCCGTTGTAGGTCCAGGCGTCGACGGACGTGCCCGGCTCGACCTCCCAGGGCGTGACCTTGGCGGTGAGGTCGAACTGGACGATGCCACCGGTGACGCTCGTCGGCTGCAGGACCTGGTTGCCGTGCCCGTCGGTCGCCGCCGGGAACTGGGCCATGGTCTCGTTCATCGCCTCGGTCATCCGGGCGTAGTCACCGTCGCTCATGTGGTGGCCGGCGTGGGCGCCGCCCGTGGCGGGCGGGTCCGTGGCCCCGGTGGCCTGCAGGCCCGACCCTCCCGCGTCGCCGATCGTCAACGTGCCCTGCATGCCCGAGTCGGCGTGGCCGGGGATCGAGCAGACGATCTCGTAGTCACCGGCGTCGAGGGACGACAGGTCGAGCGTGGCGGTCTCGCCGGCGGCGAGGTCCGCGGTCGCCAGCTCGGTCCCGGTGACGGTCAGGTTGTGCGGCACCGATCCCACGTTCTTCACCTGGAGCCGCCCACCGACGGGCACGGTGACGCCCGCGGGGCCGAGGGCGAACTCGCTGAGCTCCACCGTGGCCGTGGTCGACCCGGCGCCGCCCGCGTCGCCGCCCGGGCGCTCGCGCCCCACGAAGACAACGGCGATGCAGGCGATGACGAGGGCGAGCACGGCGACCACGACGCCGAACGCCCCGGCGCCGACCGGACCGCCCGGTCGCCCGGTCGGCGTGGTGGGAGGCCCGGCGCCGGTCGCTGTCGGCTCTCGCTCGGTCTCCGGGGGGAGGGTCGTCTGCACGGCGTGCTCCGTTCTCGATGCCCGCGGTCGCGCGGGCGGGCCAGTGGGCCCAGCGCGCGTGCGGACCGCCCGACCACGTCAGGGCCCAACGGCCGGCCGACGACGGGACCTTGGTCCCGGCCGTTGCGTCCGATGGGCCACGTAGGCTGCGGTGATGGCGATCAGGGTGTTCCTCCTCGACGACCACGAGGTCGTGCGCCGCGGTGTCCGCGAGCTCATCGAAGGCGAGAGCGGTGGCGACCTCGTCGTCGTGGGCGAAGCGGGCACGGCCGAGGAGGCGCTGGCGCGGGTGCCGTCCACGCATCCCGACGTGGCGATCCTCGACGTGCGGCTCCCCGACGGTGACGGCGTGGAGGTGTGCCGTGAGATCAGGTCGCGCCAGCCCGAGGTGCGGTGCCTGATGCTGACGTCCTTCGCCGACGACGAGGCCCTGTTCGACGCGATCATGGCGGGCGCCGCCGGCTACGTCCTCAAGCAGGTGCGGGGCGCCGACCTGGTCGACAGCGTCCGGCGCGTGGCCGCCGGCCAGTCGTTGCTCGATCCGTCGGTCACCGCCCGGGTGCTCGAGCGCCTGCGCCAGGGTCCCGAGCAGGACGACACCGGCGGAGCCCATCTCACCGACCAGGAGCGCCGGATCCTCGACCTCCTGGCGGAGGGGCTGACCAACCGCCAGATCGGCGAACGGCTGTACCTGGCCGAGAAGACTGTCAAGAACTACGTGTCGAACATCCTGATGAAGCTGGGGATGCACCGCCGTACCGAGGCGGCCGTGTACGCCGCCCGCCTGGCCCAGCGCCGCGAGCGGTCCGGGGGGACCTAGTGTCCCGACTCGGGGCACTAAGACCCGGGCGCGCCCGACGTTCGGCCCTGGGGAATCGTGGGCCCGGGGCCCACGCTGGTGGCATGGCGATCGAGCGGATCCGCGTTCCCCTGGATTTCAGCGAGCAGGCCGACCGGGCGCTGCCGGTGGCCGTGACGCTCGCCGAGCGCCTGGGTGCCCGTCTCGGCGCGGTGGTCGTGACCGGCGCACGGGTCGATCCCGAGCTGGACGAGCGGGAGGCGCGCCAGCACGCCCGGCGCGCCGGCTGCGTGCTCGACGACGTCGTGGTCCGCACCGACGACGACGTCGTGGCCGGGATCCTCGCGGCGTGCTCGCCTACCACGCTGCTGTGCCTGGCCACCAACGCCCACGGCCCCGCCGTCGATCTCGTCGCCCGCTCGGTCGGAGAACAGGTGCTCTGCCGGTCCACCCGCCCCGTGCTGGCCGTGGGCCCGGCGGTCCCGGACCGCCCGTGGCGGGGCGTCGACCGCCTGGTGTGCTGCGTGGACGGCGATGACCCCGCCGTGACCGACCCCCTGCTGGGGGCCACCGCCGACTGGGCCCTCGGCCTGGGCTGCGAGTCCCACCTGGTCCGGGTCATCCCCCCCGGCGGTGCGGGCATCGACGTCCTCGACGCCCGGGAACGCCTCGACGCCGTCGTCCGCCGGCTGTGGGCCCGCGGCCTCCCCGCCACCTCGGCCCTGGTCACCGCCGCTGACGTCGACGCCGGGATCGTGCGCTGCGCCGCCCAGGGGGACGGCACGCTCCTCGTCATGGCCAGCCACGGCACCTCCGGGTGGGCGCGGCTGCGGCTCGGCAGCGTGACACTCGACGTCGTGCGCCGCGCCCCCGCACCCGTGCTGGTCGTCCCGGTCCACCCCCAGCCGACGTCGTGGCCGCCGCCCCGCCACCGGCGCGAGCCGGTCGGGTCCCGGCGCTGAGAGAGGAGGACCGATGGGTGTGATCGACGGACGGACCTGGCTCGAGCACCTGAGCCCGGCCACCTGCTGGGAACTGCTGGCCGCCACGCCGGTGGGGCGCATCGGGGTCATCAACGACTCCGCGCCCGAGATCTACCCCGTCAACCACGTGGTCGACCGGCAGACCCTCGTGTTCCGCACCGACCCCGGCACCAAACTCCGCGGCCTGCTGCGCAGCCCGTCGGTCTGCTACCAGATCGACGGGATCGACCCGCAGAACGCCACCGGCTGGAGCGTGCTCGTCAAGGGACGAGCCGTCCAGATCCAGGAGCCCGGCGAGCTGCGGGCCGCCGCCGAGCTGCCCCTCGAATACTGGTCGCTGGGCGACAAGGCCCACTGGATCCGCATCGTTCCCGCCCAGGTCACCGGCCGGCGCATCTGGTCACGCACACCGCCCAGCCGTGACCAGCCGTCCGATGACGAGTCCCGCCGTGACGGGCCGCCCGATGACGAGCAACCCACGCGGTGACATCCGCCCCTCCGCTCGACGGCGTCGACGCCGTCGTGGTGGGCGGCGCCCTCTACGCCAACAGGTGGCGCTGCTCGCGGCGGCCGGGACCTTTGCCCCTGGCACCGGCGTCGCCGAGCGGTGACGCTGGAGGGATGACGCAACGGCACGTCGTCGTCGGAGTCGACGGTTCCGCCGGATCACGGGCGGCCCTCGGCTGGGCCATCGGCCTCGGGCAGACGTTCGGGGCCGAGGTGGTCGCGGTCCACGCCGTCGGCCTGCTCGAGGATCTCGGCGCCCACCCGGTCGCCGGCCAGGACCGGTTGGCCGACCTCCGCCGGCTCGTCGAGGAGGCCTGGTGCGACCAGCTGCGGGCGGCCAGCGGTCCCTACCGGCTCGAGCTGCGCGACGGGTCGCCGCTCGACGTGATAAAGGCCGCCACCGAGAGCGAGCGGGCCGCGGTGCTCGTCGTCGGGAGCCGGGGCACGGGCGGCCAGCCGGCGCTGGCCCTCGGGTCGACCAGCCTCGCCCTTCTGCAGGTGGTGCGGGTCCCGGTCCTGGTCGTGCCCGAGGGGGCGGCGGCCCCGGGCCGGGGCGGTGGGCTCGCCCTCCGCCACATCCTCGTGGGCATCGACCGCTCACCGCCGTCGCTGGCCGCTCTCGACCTGGCGGCGGACGTCGCCCTGGCCACCGGGGCGGCGATGACCGTGCTGGAGGTGACCGGCGGCGAGGACGGGCTGGAGCGGGTCGGGCCCCTGGTCGACGAGGTGGTAGCCGACGTCCGTGCCGGGGGCGTCGCCGTGCACCGGGACGTCCGCGCCGGCGACCCGGCGGCCGTCCTGCTCGACCAGGCCGAGCAGACCGGGGCCGACCTGGTGGTCGTCGGCACCCGCGGCCGCGGCGGTCCGGCGGCCCCGTTGCTCGGCAGCGTGGCCCGCACCGTCGCCGACGGT
>DASXRH010000203.1:0-2944 GCA_036506715.1 Acidimicrobiales bacterium | reverse complement strand
GGCCGGCCACGCCCCCGCTCACCTCCCAGGGCCGGCCTCCGGCGCTCGACGGCTGACGCCCGCCGGTCAACCGTCGGCGCCGGCCGGCCACGCGACGATGGCCGGGGGGTCCGCCCGACCTCCGGCCATCGTGCGTCGGCTCGCCACCGGGGGTGGCCGCCGGGTCGACGCTCGGATGTCAGCTGCAGCCGCTGGTGGTGCCGCAGGACGGGCAGGCGTGGCACGAGCCCGCCCGCTGCATCTGGACGCCGCACTGCATGCAGTACGGGGCGTCGACGTTGGAGGCCGCCGCCGGCTTGATGGCCGGAGACGTGCGGCCGGAGGCCGGGCGCTCGGCGTCGGTCACGCCCGCCCGCTCGAGCAGCGACGGCTCCTTGGGGGCGCCCGACGTGTCGAACAGGGTCGGCGACGACGAGTCGAACGACGGGGGGTCGGCCGGGACGTCGAGGCCCTGGCGGGTCTCGACCACCGTCTCCTCGACGCCGGGCAGCGTGGGCTGCGTGCGCTCGCCGGTGGTGAGGATGCCCAGCTCGGCCCGCTCCTCGTAGCTCAGGTAGTCGACCGCCAGCCGGCGGAAGATGTAGTCGAGCAGCGAGGTGGCGATGCGCAGCTCGGCATCGTCGGTGATGCCGGCCGGCTCGAACCGGGTGTTGGTGAAGGCCTCGACGTAGTTGCGCAGCGGCACGCCGTACTGCAGGCCATAGCTGACGGACACCGAGAAGGCGTCCATGATGCCGGCCAGGGTCGAGCCCTGCTTCGACACCTTGAGGAAGATCTCGCCCGGCCGGCCGTCGGCGTACTCGCCGATGGTCACGAAGCCCTTGCAGTCGGCCACCCGGAACTCGAACGTCTTCGACGAGCGGTTGCGGGGCAGCTTCTCGCGCACCGGCACCTTGATGATCTTCTCGACCACCTGGGTGGCCGCCGCCACCAGTGGGGCGCCGGGGGCGTCGGGGGCCGCCGTGGCCTTCTTGGCCGTGGACAGCGGCTGGCCGACCTTGCAGTTGTCGCGGTAGATGGCGATGGCCTTGACACCGAGGCGCCAGGCGTCGATGTGGAGCTGCTCGACCTCCTCGACCGTGGCCTCCTCGGGCATGTTCACGGTCTTGGAGATGGCCCCGGAGATGAACGGCTGGACCGCCGCCATCATCTTCACGTGGCCCGAGTAGTGGATGACGTTGTCGCCCATCGAGCAGGCGAACACCGGCAGGTGCTCGGCCAGCAGGTGGGGGGCGCCGACGATCGACTTGTGCTCGTCGATGTGGGCCACGATGTCGTCGATCTCGCCGGGGCCGTACCCCAGCTGCTCGAGCGCCCGGGGCACCGTCTGGTTGACGATCGACATCGTGCCCCCGCCCACCAGCTTCTTGAGCTTGACGAGGCCGAGGTCGGGCTCGATGCCGGTGGTGTCGCAGTCCATCATCAGGCCGATGGTGCCGGTGGGGGCCAGCACCGAGGCCTGGCTGTTGCGCACGCCGTAGCTCTCGCCCAGCTCGCAGGCCATGTCCCAGCTCTCCTGGGCGGCTGACAGCAGCTCGGGGGCGACCAGCTCCTCGTCGATGCGGGCGGCGGCCTCCTGGTGCTGGCGCAGCACCCGCAGCATGTGCTCGCGGTTCTCGGCGAAGCCGGCGAAGGGGCCCATGCGAGAGGCGGTGCGGGCCGACACCTCGTAGGCGTGGCCGGTCATGAGCGAGGTGACGGCGGCGGCGTAGGCCCGGCCCCCGTCGCTGTCGTAGGGCAGGCCCAGCGCCATGAGCAGGGCGCCCAGGTTGGCGTAGCCGATGCCCAGCTGGCGGAATCGGCGGGAGGTGTCGGCGATGCCCTCGGTCGGGTAGTCGGCCCGGCCCACCAGGATCTCCTGGCCGGTGAACAGCACCTCGACCGCGTGGCGGAAGCCGTCGACGTCGAAGCTCTCGTCATCGTTCAGGAACTTGAGCAGGTTGAGGCTGGCCAGGTTGCACGCCGAGTCGTCGAGGTGCATGTACTCGGAGCACGGGTTGGAGCCGTTGATGCGGCCCGTGTTGGCGGCCGTGTGCCAGTGGTTGATGGTGGTGTCGAACTGCATGCCCGGGTCGGCGCACTCCCACGCCGCCTGGCTGATCTGGCGGAACAGCTCGCGGGCCTTGACCGTGCGCACCACGTTGCCGGTGGTGACCTCGCGCAGGCTCCACTCGCCGTCGTCGACGACGGCCCGCATGAACTCGTCGGTCACCCGCACCGAGTTGTTGGCGTTCTGGTACTGGATCGAGTGGCTGTCGCGGCCGTCGAGATCCATGTCGAAGCCGGCCTGCTCGAGCACCCGGGCCTTGCGCTCCTCGAGCGCCTTGCACCAGATGAACTCCTCGATGTCGGGGTGGCCGATGTCGAGGATGACCATCTTGGCGGCCCGGCGGGTCTTGCCGCCCGACTTGATGGTGCCCGCCGAGGCGTCGGCACCCCGCATGAAGCTGACCGGCCCGGAGGCGGTGCCGCCGCCCTTCAACAGCTCGACCGAGCTGCGGATGCGGGACAGGTTGACGCCGGCGCCCGAGCCGCCCTTGAAGATGACGCCCTCCTCCCGGTACCAGTTGAGGATGGAGTCCATGGCGTCGTCGACCGAGAGGATGAAGCAGGCGCTGGCCTGCTGGGGCACGCCGGCCACGCCGATGTTGAACCACACCGGGCTGTTGAACGCCGCCTTCTGGGTGACCAGCAGGTGCTTGAGCTCGGCGTTGAACGTCTCGGCCTCGGATTCGTCGACGAAGTAGCCGCCCTCGGTGCCCCACCGCGTGATCGTGTCGGCCACCCGGTCGATGACCTGGCGCAGCGACCACTCGCGCTCGGGGGTGCCGAGGCTGCCCCGGAAGTACTTCTGGGAGACGATGTTGGTGGCGTTCTGCGACCAGCCCACCGGGAACTCCACCCCGGGCTGGTAAAAGGCGTCGCCCCCGCTCTTGTAGTTCGG
>DASXRH010000202.1:0-3203 GCA_036506715.1 Acidimicrobiales bacterium | reverse complement strand
CGACGACCACCACCGCGCCGGCGGCCGCGGCCGTCCCGCCCGAGACCGCCGTCCCGCCGCCGGCCGACGCGCCGCCACCCCTCCACAACGGCGCGGTGCGCACCCCGGCCACCCCCGCCGCGGGCGCGGGCGGCGGCGGGGTGCCCGCCGAGGCCCGGGCGGCCGACACCTCCCACCCCGACCGGGTCATCGGCACCGGCACGCCCGCCAGCTGCACGTCGGCCGCGGTGCTCGACGCCGTGGCCGCCGGGGGCGTCATCGTGTTCGACTGCGGCGCCGACCCGGTGACGATCACGCTCGACGCCACGGCCAAGATCCGCAACGACACCGGCCCCGACATCGTCATCGACGGGGGCGGCAAGGTCACGCTGTCGGGCGGCGGCCGGCGCCGCATCCTCTACATGAACACCTGCGACGAGGCCCAGGTGTTCACCACCTCGCACTGCCAGGACCAGGACCACCCCCGCCTGACCGTCCAGAACCTCACCTTCGCCGACGGCAACAGCACCGGCGACGCCACCGAGGGCGGGGGCGGCGGCGCCATCTTCGTGCGGGGCGGCCGGTTCAAGGTCGTCGACTCCCGCTTCTTCCGCAACGTGTGCGACCCGACGGGGCCCGACCTCGGCGGCGCCGCCATCCGGGTGCTCAGCCAGTCCCAGGGCCTGCCCGTCTACATCGTGGGCAGCACGTTCGGCGGGGCGCCGGGCCAGGGCGGCTCGTGCTCCAACGGCGGCGCCCTGAGCAGCATCGGGGTGTCGTGGGAGGTCATCGACACGGTGATCAGCCACAACGAGGCCATCGGCTACGGCGCCAACCCGGCGTCGGCCGGCAGCCCCGGCGGCGGCAGCGGGGCCGCCATCTACGCCGACGGCAACCGCTTCACCGTGCACGTCGTCGGCTCGGTGATCGAGGACAACCACGCACGCGAGGGCGGCGGCGCCATCTTCTTCGTGAGTAACGACCGCACCGGTTCGCTGGCCATCGAGGGGTCGACGCTGCGCCGCAACGCCAGCGACGAGTTCGAGACCAACGGCTACCCGGGCATCTTCTTCCTGGGCGCCGGGAACCCGTCGGTCAGCGGCTCGACCCTCGAGTGACCCGGGCCAGCGCCGCGCCGGCCACGCCCACGGTCACCCCCACCACCGCCCCGCCCAGACCGATGGCGCGGGACCGGGCCGGCAGCCGGTCGTGGTTGGCCAGCCCGCCCACCAGGTCGGCCAGGTCGGCGCCGGCGCTGGCCAGGAACCACCCGGGCACCTGGCCGTCGTCGCGCAGTCCCGCCCGCAGCAGCAGGGCGCCGACGAGCGCGTCGCGGTAGCCCATCGACCGCAGCAGCAGCGCCGCCGTGGGGCTGTCGTCGCTGCGGTCGCCGCCCCACAGGGCGTTGGCCGCCGCCGGGGCCACGAGGAACGACACCCCCGACGCCAGCCGGATCGCCCCGGCCCCCACCGCCAACCACCCGCTCGCCGTCCGTGCCATCGGCGGAGTCTGCCGCGGGCCGGCCGTCACGGGCCACCGGCGGCCGCGATCCGCACCCGGCGCAGCTCGGCCCGCCGGACCTTGCCGGCGTCGTCGCGCAGCGGCTCGTCGACCAGCTCGACGGTGCGGGGCACCTTGTAGCGGGCTAGCCGCTCGCCCACGAACTCGATCAGCTCGGCGGGCGTCACCGCCACGGGATCGGCCTCGACGACGGCGTGGACCCGGTTGCCGCGATCGTCGTCGGGCAGCCCGATCACCGCGCAGCTGCGCACGGCCGGGTGCTCCTGGAGCGCCGCCTCGACCTCGGCCGGGTAGATGTTGGCCCCGCCCGACAGGATCATGTCCTGCATGCGGTCGTCGAGGTAGAGGTAGCCCTCGGCGTCGACGTGGCCCATGTCGCCGAGCGACTCCCAGCCGCCCTCCCGGGTGCGGGCCTCGGCCCCGACGTAGCGGTAGGTGGGCCGCTCGCTCGCGCTGCGCATCCACACCTCGCCGACATCGCCCGCGGGGACCTCGACCCCGTCGTCGTCGCAGATCATTATCTCGCCCGTGAGCGGGCGGCCCACCGAGCCCCGGTGCTCGAGCCACTCGGGACCGGTGATGACGGTGGCCAGCTGGGCCTCGGTGCCGGCGTAGAGCTCGACGACGCGCTCGGGGCCCAGCCACTCGAGCCACGCCTCCTTGAGCCATGGCGGGCACGGCTCGGCCAGGTGCCACACCACCTGCAGCGACGACAGGTCGTAGCGGTCGCGCGTCGCGGCCGGCAGCCGCCAGATGCGCTTCATCATGGTGGGGACCAGATAGATGATGTCGGCCCGGTGGGCCTCGACGGCGGCCAGCGTGGCCTCGGCGTCGAACCGGGGCAGCAGCACCACGTGGCAGCCCCACAGCAGCGCCTGGCACGACCAGACCACCGGGCCGTTGTGGTACAGCGGGCCGGGCATGACCAGGCAGCCGCCGGGTGTGGTGCGCAGCGGCGCCGGGCCGTCGGGGTCGATCAGGCTGCGCTCGCCCGACACGATCAGCTTGGGCCGGCCCGTCGACCCGCCCGACGTGGGCGCCTTCCACGCCGGCGACACCGCGTCGGGCAGCGGCTCGGCCCCCTCGGGCTCGGCCGGGGGCCCGTAGCCGGCGGGTAGGCAGACGCGGTCACCGACGACGTCGGGGTCGACGCCGATGACCACCGCCGGGTCGGCCAGGTCGATGATGGCGCGTAGCTCGGGGGCCGGCAGGTGGGCCCCGACGGGCTGGGGGACGGCGCCCAGCTTCCAGGCCGCCACCGCGGCCACGAACCAGTCGACCGAGTTGGGCAGCGCGATCGTGACCATGTCGCCCTCGCCCACGCCCCGGGCGGCCAGGTCGCGGGCCAGCGCGCGGGCCCGGTCGTCGAGCTGGCGCCGGGTCAGCCGGGCCTCACCGCACGAGACGGCCGGCCGGTCGGGATCGGCGTCGGCGAGGTCGGTCAGGCGGCGCGCGAACGAGACGTGGGTCACACGATCACTCTGTCCCAGCCGCCTCGCGCCCGTCCACGCGCCGACGGTGGTCAGCCCAGGCCGAGGATGTCGAGCAGGCCCCCGACCAGGCCGCCCGAGCCCGCGGGCGGGGCGGTGGTGGTCGGCGCCGGGCCGGACGTCGGGGTGGTGGAGCCCGGGCTCGAGAGCGAGGGGCCGGCCGCGGTCGTGGCGGTGGTGCTCGGGCCGGGCCCGGCCGTCGCAGTGGTGGTG
>DASXRH010000201.1:0-3140 GCA_036506715.1 Acidimicrobiales bacterium | reverse complement strand
GCGTGTGAGACTCGTCCGGTGGCTGTGGTTGCCGACGGTGCTGTGGGCCGTGCGATCGACCGGGAAGGCGAGCCCGGCGCCGACGCCCGGCCGGTCGGGCGGGGCGGCGGCCGACGCCTGCTCGCCGCCCTGCTGGTAGCGGTGAACCTGCCGATCGTGGTCGCTACCGCGCGGGCGCTGGCCCGGGGCTACCAGCCGCTGGGCGACGACGGGATCCTGCTCGTCCGGGCGCGTGACGTGGCCACCGCCAACAACCCGCTGCTGGGATCGTGGACGTCGGCGTCGGTGGTCGTGGGCCACCAGGTCAACAACCCGGGACCCCTGTACTTCGACGCCATCGCCCCGGCGGTGCGGCTCCTGGGGCCGTGGGTGGGCGTGGCCGTGGGGGTCATGCTCGTCAACATGGCCGCCTCGTCGCTGGCCGTGGTGGCCGGCCGGCGCATCAGCGGGCCCGAGTCGATGGTGGCCGTGGCCGTCGTCGTGCTGGGCCTGCAGTTCGCCATGGGCAGCGAGCTGCTCTACGACGTGTGGCAGCCCAACGCCCTGGTGCTGCCGTTCTTCGCCTTCCTGGTGGCGGTGGTGGTGCTGGCCACCGGCGACCTGGTGATGCTGCCATGGGTGGTGGGGGCGGGCAGCCTGGTCGTGCAGACCCACATGAGCCACGCGGTCCTCGTGGCGGCCCTGACGCTGGTGGGCGTGGCCGGTGCCGCCGTCAGCCGCCGGGGCGGGCGGGTCCGGGGCAGCTGGCGGCCGCCGGTGGCGTGGGCCGTGGTGGTGGGCCTGCTGGCCTGGGCCCAGCCGCTCTACGAGCAGCTCTTCGGCCGGGGCGAGGGCAACCTGTCCCGCATCGCCGGGGCCACCGGCGGCGGCGACGCCTGGACCTACGGCATCGCCCGGGCCAGCCAGATCGGCGCCGAGGTGGCGACCGGCCCGTGGTTCACCCGCGGCAGCTGGGACCACGCCGTCCCGCTGGCCCAGCCCACCGACCGCTTCGCCGGGATGCCGGCCTTCCCGGCGGCGGCGGCCATCCTGGTGGGCGTGGTGGCGGTGGCGGCGGCGCTGGCCGTGGTGGCCGCGCGGCGGGGGCGCCGGGGGCTGGCCACCCTGTTGGCCGTGGCGGCCGCGGCCGAGGTGGTGGCCGTCCTGGCGCTCACGATCTCGCCGCTCAACGTCGTGGGCGTGGCCCCCCACCAGATGCGCTGGATGTGGCCGGTGGCGGCGCTGCTGACGGCGGCGCTGCTGACGGCCCTGCTCACCGTGCTGCGCAGCCGGCCGGCGCTGGGTGGCCCCGTGCTGGCCGCGGGGGCGGCGGCGGCGCTGGTGCTGGCGGCGGTCAACCTGCCCAGCCACCGCAGCGCGGCCTTCGGTCCCACCGACGAGGTCGACCGCCAGTGGCAGGCCGTGGCCCTCGTGCACCAGCTCGACGCCCTGCAGGGGCGGGGGACGATCCGCTTCGACCCCGAGGGGCTGTACTTCGGCGAGCCGTTCAGCGGGCTGGTCTACGCCGAGCTGCAGGACCTCGGCATCCCGTTCGTGTTCGACGACATGGTGCTGCTGCGCCAGATGGGCGAGGGTCGCCGCGACCACGGCGACGCCACGCTGGTGATGCGCCAGGTCGAGGGGACCGACGCCCTGCACACGCCCGAGGGCGCCGAGCGGGTGGCGTTCGTGGCCGGCCTGTCGCCGGCCGAGCGCGAGGAGCTGGCCGCCATCCGCGACCGGCGCGCAGCCGGCGAGCCCCGGCCCGGCGACCGGGTGCGGGAGGCCAA
The DNA here is from genome assembly GCA_036506715.1 of Acidimicrobiales bacterium. Taxonomy (GTDB): domain Bacteria; phylum Actinomycetota; class Acidimicrobiia; order Acidimicrobiales; family VFJN01; genus ZC4RG19. The sequence continues at coordinate 1,371 of DASXRH010000201.1, read as the reverse complement.
GCTTGTCGAGCGGCGCGGCTCACGGGCGGTGGCGCTGTTCCTGGCCCCCGTCGACGCCGCGGGCTGACCGACGCCGCAGGTCGCGGCGGATGCGGGCCAGGTCGGCGGTGGCCCGCAGGCCTGCCCGCAGCGTCATGTGCGAGCCCCCGGGGTCGTGCCAGGTCTGCAACGGGACCTCGACGCACCGGGCCGGCAGCAGGCGGCCCAGCAGCTCGACGTCGAACGCCCAGCCGCTCACGAACGGGTCGGCCACCGCCGCCGCCAGCCGGGGCGTGGCCCGGAAGGCCTTGGCCCCGCACTGGGTGTCGTACACGGCCACGCCCAGGGTGAGGCTGCCGAGCGTGGCGAACAGCCGGCCCGAGTAGTGGCGGAAGGCCGAGCGGCGGATGTCGGTGCCCATCATCGCCACCCGGCTGGCGATGACGGCGTCGAGGGCGACGTCGGCCCGCAGCGCGTCGACCAGGCGGGCCACCTCGCCCGGCGGGGCGGCGAAGTCGGCGTCGCAGTAGGCCACCAGCCCCGCGCCGGCGGCGAGGGCCGCCACCAGTCCCTGGCGCACCGCCTCGGCCTTGCCGCGGTTGCGGTCGAGCGTGAGGACCGTGACCCGCCCGTCGTGGGCGGTGGCCAGCTCGGCCAGCAGCGCGGGGGTGGCGTCGGTCGAGCCGTCGTCGACGGCCAGCACGTCGACCTCGGCCTTGGCCAGCAGCTCGGCCACCGGCGCGGCGTCGAAGCGCGCCGCCTCGTCGAAGTAGGGGACGACGACGGTGCAGTCGGCCGTCATCCCGCGGCCCCCGGCGGGTGGGGCCGGCACACCGCCCAGGTGGACAGCCCTGGGGTGGGCAGGCCGTGCTCGGCCAGCCACCGGCCGGCGCTGGCGTCGGCGGCCAGCATCGCCGCCAGGACCCGGGTGAGGCCGGCGCCGCCGCTCCAGTGGCCGATGCCATGGCTGGCCGGCGGGCCGGCGACCCGTTCGCGGACCACGGCGGCGGCCCGCAGCGGCAGCAGCGAGGCGAACAGCCCGCCCCGTGCCGCCACGTCCAGCCGGGGCTCCAGCACTGCCCGCAGCCGGCCCGGAGAGTAGCGGCGGTGGTGGGCCAGCGCGTCGTCGTGCGACGAGTACAGGCCCTGGTAGGCGGGAACGCTCACGATGAGCACCCCGCCGGGGGCCAGGTGGGGGAGGATCGACCCGTCGAGGAAGCCGGCGTCGTCCTCGACGTGCTCGATGACGTCGAGCAGCAGCACCAGGTCGAAGGTCCCGGCCGGCTCGGCGGCCGTGCGGGCGACGCCCGGGGGGAGGTCGGCGGCCAGGTCGGCGCTGCGGTAGTTGATGTCCCAGCACACGATGTCGGCCGCGGCGGCGACGTCACGCCC
>DASXRH010000200.1:0-3142 GCA_036506715.1 Acidimicrobiales bacterium | reverse complement strand
CATGACCGTTGCCCAGGCCGGGCGCCGAGCCCCCGGCGTTGCCCACGGTGGACTGCACGGCGGCCCGGGCCTCGGGGCTCATGGCTGCGACATGGGGGGCGATCTCCCCGTCGCCGAGCGGCGGCCGGGACGGGCCGTGGCCGCTGGGCCCGGGACCGGTGGGGCCATGGCCGCCGGGCCCGAGACTGGTCAGCCCGCTGAAGGGCGACGAGACCGGGCCGGTGTTGTTGAAGTCGTCGGCGGCCCAGTGGAGGTCGGGCGGCAGCGACGACGGGTTGACCGGGCGGATCTGGCCGGTGTCGCCGGGCAGCGGCGACGGGCCGAGGCGGCCGGCGTCGAACGGCGACGACGGCTCGGCGGGCAGGTCGCGCCCGGGCAGCGACGGCCGCCGGGGTGGCGCGCCGGGGTCGCGGCGCCCGGCGGGGCCGGTGCCGCCCGGACCGCCGGGGCCGGCCAGTGGGCTGCGACCGGTGTCGCCGGGGCGGCCAGGTGCCCGGCCGGGACCGGTGGCATCGCCACCGACCGCGGGGCTGCGCCCCGTGTCCCCCGGACGACCCGTCCGACCGGGACCCGTAGCATCGCCACCGACCGCCGGGCCGCGCCCCGTGTCCCCCGGACGACCCGTCCGACCGGGACCCGTGGCGTCGCCACCGACCGCCGGGCTACGTCCCGTGTCCCCCGGACGACCCGTCCGACCGGGACCCGTGGGATCGCCATCCGCCGCCGGGCGGCGCCCGGTGCGACCGGGACCGGTCGGGTCGCCGGCCACCGGCCGGGTGCGGCCCGTGTCCTCCGGGCGGCCCGTGCGACCGGGACTGGTCGGGTCGCCGGCCGCCGGCCGGGTGCGGCCGGTGTCGTTGGTGCGCGACGGCGCCGGGGTGGCGCCGTCGACGCCGCGGGCCGAGCCGTTGGTGGGCGGGGTGTCCGGCGCGGCGTTGCGGCCGCGGCCCTGCCGGGAGGTCACGCCGCGGGTGCGGTCGCCGATGGGCCGGGCCGGGGGCACGTCGTCGCGCGACGCCCGGGGCTGGCCGTTGCCGGCGGGCGCCGGCGCCCCCCGGGGGTCGGGGATGGCCGGGATCTCGCCGGTGCGGTCGGCGGCCAGCCAGCCGGCCCGCTGGCCCTCGGCGGGATCGGGGATCAGCTGCGGCCGCTCGGCGGCGGGCCGCGGCGCCGGGGCCCGGCGGGCCCCGTCGGCCGAGCTGCGGGCCGGCGGTTCGGGCACGGTGCCGGGGGCGTCGATGTCGGCCACGCCCAGCTCGACCAGGTCGCGCACGGCCCGGGACACGCCGAGCTCGGTGAGGCCGAGGGTGGTGGCCAGCTCGCCGACGGTGCGGCCCGAGGCCACGGCCACGACCGAGCGCCAGTGGTCGGCGTCGATGGTCACCTGGTCGGACGACAGGTCGGTGGTGAGCGTCACCTGGTGCTCGAGCGAGGGCACGACGGCTTCGAGCTCGCCCCACTCGCCGAGCAGCGAGGTGGCCCGGCGCAGCAGCTCCTCGACCTCCTCGGGGCGGGCGCTGTCGAGCGCCCGGTCGTCGGAGTCGAAGGCGAAGGACCCCGACTCGAACCGCAGCAGCTCGAACACGACCTCGTCGGTCGGGGTGCCGTCCACCGCGCGGTCCGCGGTGGCGTCGACGATGCTGCCCTCGTGCAGCCACACGCTGCCTTGGCCGCGGTCACCCTCGATCCGGAGACGCCCGGACTTGGTGGTCGTTGCCAGCAGACGCAGCACGTCAGGCAATGAGAACGTGTCGAGAGTCCCTTGCAGCGCCAACGCTGTACCTCCGAGATGAGATCGGCCCGCCAACTGTCCCCAGCGCTCCCGACCAGACTAGGCGCTCCATCCCCCGCGCGCCCAGCGGTGGGTCGGCCACGGCCCGGAGACTGTGTGTGACGATCGCCTTGCGGACAGCGCTGCCGTGTTGCGAAGCGGTGTCAGTCGACGTCCGATTGCGTGGCCAACGCGGCCCGGGCGGCGGCGCTCATAGCTCCGATCGGGGGGTCGCCGCCGGTCCAGCGCACGAACGCGTGGGCCGCCTGGTGGACCAGCATGCCCAGACCGTTGACAGCGCGAACTCCCTGGTCACGGGCGGCGGCGATCAGCGGTGTGACCTCGGGGTGGTACACGAGGTCCGCGACCACCTGCCCGGGGTGGAGGGCGGCCGGGTCGACGGGCAGCGGCTCGCGGGGCCCGCCGAGGCCCATGCCCAGCGACGTGGCGTTGACCACCAGGTCGGCTGCGGCCACGTCGTCGGGTGACCCCACCCGGCCGGCGGCCCCGGCCAGGGGCGCCGCCCGGCGGGCGGGCTCGGGCCTGCGGGCGAGCACCGCCACGTCGGCGGCCCCCGCCGCCCCGAGGGCACGGATCACGGCCCTGCCGGCACCCCCCGCCCCCACCACCGCGCAGCGCAGGCCGGTGACCTCGATCCCCGGGTCCTCCCGCAGGGCGTCGAGGAACCCGGGACCGTCGGTGTTGTCGCCCACCAGCCGGTCGTCGCGGACGAACACGCAGTTCACGGCCCCGAGGTCGGCGGCCTCCGGGGTCCGCTCCTCGACGGCGTCGTGGGCGGCGGCCTTGTGGGGCATGGTCACCGACAGCCCGCCGAGGCCGAGCGTGCGCACGGCGGCCACCGCCGCCCCGCCCTGTCCGGCGGGCACCTCCAGCGCCACGAAGGCCCAGTCCTCGCCGGCGGCGGTGAAGGCGGCGTTGAGGATGGCCGGCGACAGCGAGTGACGGACAGGCGTGCCGATGACGGCCGCCAGCCGGGTCGTCCCGGTGATCACCGGGCCGCCGGCGGGGTCAGCCGCACCCCAGGCCCTTGGCCTTGCACTCGTCCTTGAGGCGCACGAACTCGTCGTAGGAGCTGGTGAAGGCATGGCGGCCGTCGGCGTCGGCCAGCACGTAGTACAGCCAGTCGCCGTCGGCCGGAGCGAGCGCAGCCTCCAGGCTGGCCTGGCTGGGCGAGGTGATCGGGGTGGGCGGCAGCCCGGGGCGGAGCCGGGTGTTGTAGGGCCCGTCGGCCGCGATGTCGGCGTCGGTCAGCGCGCACGGCGACTCGGCCTTCACGTAGCAGAGCGCGGCGTCGATGCCGAGCGGCTGGTTGGCGGCCAGTCGGTTGTAGATGACCCGGGCGATCTTGGG
>DASXRH010000199.1:0-11320 GCA_036506715.1 Acidimicrobiales bacterium | reverse complement strand
GCCAGGTCGCGCTCGACGCCCTGGAGGTTGAGGATCACCGGGACGTTCACCTTGAACTTGTCGGCGATCTCCTGGGCGTCGTTGAACGACGTCGGACCGACCACCACGGGCTTGGACGCGGCGCCGCCCAGCGGCAGGGGGCGCACGACCGCGCCGTGTGACCGGGAGGCCCGCTCGGCGGTGGCGGTGCGGCGGGAGGGGGCGCGCTCCCCGCCGTCGGCCACGCGGTCGCGGTCGCGATCGCCGCGGCCCGTGGCGGCCAGGCTGGTGCCGTTGCCGTTGCCGACGGAGCCGTGGTCGTCGCCGGCCACGGAGGGCGGCAGGGTGCGGACCGCCCCCGACGGCTCGGGGTCGTGCTGGGCGTCGGCGCGGCGCACGACGGGCCGTGGCGTCACGGGGCGCGGGTGCTCGCCGGTGACGTCGAAGTCGTCGTATTCGTCGTCGGGGCCGAGCCCCAGGTAGAGCATCGCCTTGCGCCACATCGATGCCATGTGTCCTCCACGGCCGGAAGTCAACCTTAGTGTCGCGCCCCGCCCCTACCAGGGCGCGGACCGAACAACCCGCGGCCGACCCGCACGATCGTGGCGCCCTCCGCGAGCGCCACGTCGAGATCGTCGGTCATGCCCATCGAGAGCTCGGCCAACCCCAGCCTGTCGCGGAGCTCACGCAGCGCGCGGAACACCGGCCGCGCCCCCTCCTCGGGACCGGCAGGCGCCATGGTCATGAGTCCCGCCACGTCGAGGCCGAGGTCGACCAACCCCTCGACCAGGGCCGGTGCCATCGCCGGCGGGCAGCCACCCTTGCTGGCCTCACCCGACGTGTTCACCTGCACGAGCACCGTGGCCCCCGGGGCGGCCCGAGCGATCTCGGCGCCCAGGGACAGCTTGTCGACGCTGTGCCACAGGGTCACGTGGGGCGCCGCCTTGCGCACCTTGTTGCGCTGCAGCCGCCCGATCGCGTGCCACCGCGGCCACACGGTGCGCCCGGGGTCGGCGTCGATCTCGGCCGCCTTGGCCGCCAGCTCCTGCACGTAGCTCTCGCCGATGTCGACCAGCCCGGCATCGAGCGCCGAGCGGACGACGTCGGCGCCGAAGCCCTTGGTCACCGCCACCAGCCGCACCCGCCCGGGATCGGGCGCGTGGGCGTCGATGCGGGCCCGCACGTCGGCCAGCCGCGCCGCCAGCTCTCCGGCCTCGATAGCGGAGCCGTTCACCCTCTACTTCAGGAACGAGGGGACGTCGAACTCGTCGTCGCCGTCGAGGTCGAGATCGTCGACCGACGGCGGCCGGGTGAGCGCCTCGAGCTCGTCGTCGACCCTGCTCGACCCGTTGCCGTGGCGCCCCAGCGAATGGCCGCGCGACGTGTCGCGGTCGTCCCAGCGGTCGAACCCGGCGGCGATGACCGTGACCCGCACCTCGTCGCCCATCTCGTCGTCGATGATCGACCCGAAGATGATGTTGGCGTCGGGGTGGGCCACACCGTGGATGACCTCGGCCGCCTCGTTGACCTCGAACAGCCCGAGGTCGCTGCCGCCGGCGATGGTGAGCAGGATGCCGCGGGCGCCCTCGATGGAGGCCTCGAGCAGCGGGCTCGAGATGGCGTTGCGGGCCGCCTGCAGCGACCGGCCCTCGCCCGAGCCGTAGCCGATGCCCATCAGCGCCGAGCCGGCGTTGCTCATGATCATCTTCACATCGGCGAAGTCGGTGTTGATGAGGCCGGGGGTGGTGATGAGGTCGGTGATGCCCTGCACTCCCTGCAGGAGCACCTCGTCGGCCATCTTGAAGGCGTTGACCATCGACGTCTTCTCGTTCGACACGGTGAGGAGCCTGTCGTTGGGGATGACGATGAGCGTGTCGACCTTCTCCTTCAGGCGCTGGATGCCCTGCTCGGCCTGGACCGCCCGGCGGCGGCCCTCGAACGAGAACGGTCGGGTCACGACGCCGATGGTGAGCGCACCGATGCTCTTGGCGATCTCGGCCACGACGGGAGCCCCGCCGGTGCCGGTGCCACCACCCTTCCCGGCGGTGATGAACACCATGTCCGCGCCCTTGAGGATCTCCTCGATCTCGTCGCGGTGCTCCTCGGCGGCCTGCCGGCCGACCTCGGGGTCGCTGCCGGCGCCGAGGCCCCGGGTCAGCTCGCGCCCGATGTCGAGCTTGGCGTCCGCGTCGCTCATCAGGAGCGCCTGGGCGTCGGTGTTGATCGCGATGAACTCGACCCCCTTCAACCCGGCGTCGATCATCCGGTTGACGGCGTTGACACCGCCGCCCCCGATGCCCACCACCTTGATCACGGCCAAGTAGTTCTGGGGATTGCCGGCCATGGGTCGTGCCACCTCACATTCAGGGGTTTCCCGGGGAGAGTTGGCCCACCCGGACCGCCATGGCACCCGGGCAGGTCGCCTGAAACTACCAAGGCCGGAGCCCCCCTCGACACCGGCTCAAGCTCAAGTTAAGGTCGATACTTTTCCTCAACCTCTGGTAGTTCTCGCAGACTACGAACACCTCTGGTTGCGGGTCAAGGCCGGACTGCCGGGAACCCGGACGTCGAGCACCTCGAGGCAGCCGGTGTCGACCTGGTCGAGGACCGTCTGCGCCGCTGTGACCTTGTCGTCGAGCCGGGCGGTCGACCCGAAGCGGATCGTGCCCCCCTCGACGAGGACGGCGTCGAGATCGGTGGACACCGACGCCACGGCGCCCGGCATGCGGTCGCGCACGGCGATGGCGACGGCCAACGCGCTCCGGGCGTCGGCCCCCAGCCGACCGCCCTCGGGCAGGCGCCCGTCGACCCCGGTCAGGACGACCGGCCCGCCGTCCTCGGGCGCCGCCTCGTCCGCCACCGGCTCGAACGACAGGATGCGGCCGCTGTCGTCGACCAGCGCCACCTGGTCGGCGTTGACCCGGAGCGTCGCCGCCGGCGCCCGCTCGGTGACCCGGATGGTCACCATCGACGGCCATGACCGCCCCACGTGGGCCTCGGCCACCCACGGCAGATCCTCGACTCGGCGGGCCACGGCGGCGGTGTCGACCCCGACGAGCGGCGAGCCCCGCTCGACGCGGGCGGCCCGCAGCACGGCCTCGGGATCGGTGTGCTCGGTGCCGCGCACGGTGACCCGGTCGACGTCCAGCAAGGGCGACCGCGTCGCCGCCAGCCCGAGCACGATCACGGCCACGGCTGCCAGCACCAGGGTCAGCCGCTTCAGCCGCCGCCGCCCCTCCGCCCGCCGCACCCCGATCCGCCGCCGCCGCATCCGGGGATCGACGAGGGCGACCCCGTCCCCGGCGCCGACACGCTCACCGTCGATCGCAACGGACGAGCCGGACGCGCCGGTCGTACCGCCGCCACCCGGCGAGGTGCCCTGGCCCGCACTCCCGGCGACCCCGTCGGCACCGCCCCGGCCAGGACGGACCCGGCCACCGCCCACCGCCGAGACGCGGCGTCCCGTGACGCCACCGGCAGGCTCGGCGTCGCCATCGCCCCCCGCGGCGCGGGCCGACCCACCGGCGCCGCTGCGCTCGGCGGAGCCGCCCCGACCACGCCCACCCCGGCCGGCCCGACCGGCCACATCACCCGACGCACCACTCCCAACCACATCGCCCGCAGCCGACCCGGCATCGGCATCGCCCCCCGCTGCGCCGGTGGACCCGCCGTCGTCGCCGCGCTCGGCATCGCCGCCCCGACCACGCCCAGCCCGGCCGACGCGACCACCGCCACCACCCGTGGCCACACCGCCTCCAGCCGACTCGCCGTCGCCGCGCCGTCCAGTTCGACCGCCCGCGCCACCCGACGCGCCGCCCCTGGCCACACCGCCCCCAGCCGACTCCGCATCGCCCCCACGAGCACGCCCGGTCCGGCGGGCCTTGGCGCCCGCACCGGCCCCGGCGGGCCCGGCATCGGCATCGACCGTCGTCGCGCCGGCCGACCCGCCGTCACCCCCGCTGCCGGCCGGGTCGATCACCCGCACGGTGCCCTGGCGGCGGCGTCCGGTCGGCTCCGGCGCGCCGGGTTCGGCGTCGCCCTGGACGCCCGGGGCCCGGGCGGCCCGCCGGGCGGTGGCATGAGCGCCCGGGCTGTGGGCTCCCCTCGTCGGGCCGGTCTCGGCGCCAGCCGCTCCCTTCCGCCGCCGTGACCAGGGAAAACGTACCCTCAACCTTCGACCTCTACCTGAGGTTTATGGTCATCGAACCCCACCAGCCGCGTCTCGGGGACGAGGTCGACGCCCGTCGCGTCCCGGACCCGGCGGCGGACCTCGTGCATCAGTGCCAGGACGTCGTCGGCCGACCCGCCGGCATCCGCCTGGAAGAAGTTGGCGTGCTTGGTCGACACCTCGGCGGTGCCCCACCGCAGGCCCTTGCACCCGGCGGCGTCGATCAGCCGGCCGGCGGAGTCGCCCGGCGGGTTGGTGAACACCGACCCCGCGTTCTGGCCGCCCGGCTGATTGGCCCGGCGCCAGGCCACGATCTCGGACAGCGTGCGCTCACCCTCCGCCCGGTCGCCGGGGGCCAGCGCCAGCTCGGCGGCCGTCACGATCCGGCCCGTCCCGATGGCCGAGTGGCGGTACCGCAGGTCGAGGTCGGCGGCGGGCACCGCAGCCGCATCGCCGGACCCGTCCGCCAGGTCGACCACCTCCGCCGACACCAGCACGGCGGCCATGTCGGACCCGTGGCCGCCGGCGTTCATCCGCACGGCCCCGCCGATCGACCCCGGCACCCCCACCGCCCACTCGAACCCGGTCAGCCCGGCCCGCACCGTGTGCCGCGCCACCACCGGCAGGGCGGCGGCACCCCCGGCGCGCACGGACGTGCCGCGCACCTCGACGTCGGCGAACCCCGGGCCGAGCACCACGGCGACGCCCGGGAACCCGGCGTCGGCCACCAAGAGGTTCGACCCCCGGCCCACGACCAGCGTCGGGATACCGGTGGCGGCCACCGCGCCGGCGACGGCGGCCAGGTCCCCGAGCGACGTCGCCTCCACGAACAGCGCCGCCGGCCCGCCCACCTTGTAGGTGGTCAGCGGGCCCAGCGGCCGGTCCCGGGCGGCCCGCGGGCCCAGCAGGCCGGCGGCCGCCTCGACCGCCGTCACGCCCGCTCCTCGAGCTGGGCCACGATGCGCGGCGCCAGCCCGGTCAGGTCCCCCGCCCCCAACGTCAGGCACAGATCCCCCGGCCGCAGGACCGCCCGCAGCCACAGCAGCACGTCGTCGAGCCCCGGCAGCCACGCCACGCCGGCCCACGGGTGGGCGTCGAGCACGGCGTCGACGATGAGCTTCCCCGTCACCCCGGGCCGGGGATCCTCGCCGGCGGGGTAGATCCCCGTGACGGCGAGCAGGTCGGCGTCGACGAACGCGTCGGCGAACTCGCGCCACAGCGCCTCGGTCCGGCTGTAGCGGTGGGGCTGGAACACCGCCACCACCCGCCCCCACGGCCCCCAGGCGGCGGCGGCCAGCGCCGCGGCGACCTCGGTGGGCAGGTGGTCGTAGCTGTCCACCACGGTGACCCCGCCGGCGCTCCCCCGCAGCTCGAACCGCCGCGCGACGCCGGTGAACGAGCCCAGCGCCCGGGCGCCGTCGGCCAGCCCGACCCCCAGCCCGTGCGCCAGGGCCAGGGCGCCGGCGGCGTTGCGGGCGTTGTGGACCCCTGGCGCGGCGGGCACCACCACGGCCACCCGCTCGTCGCCGTGGACCAGCGTGAACCGGACCCCTGCGCCCTCCGGCTCGGGGTCCACGATGCGGTAGTCGGCGGCCGGATCGGTGCCGTAGGTCACCGGCCGGCCGGCGGCGACCACGAGCGCCCGCGATCCCTCGTCGTCGGCGCACAGCACCACCGGCCCCGGCACCGCGGCCACGAACCGGCGGAACCCGTCGCGCAGGGCGTCCTCGCCGCCCCAGTTCTCGAGGTGGTCGGGCTCGACGTTGGTGACGAGGGCGGTGGCGGCGCCGAGGGCGAGGAAGGTGCCGTCGCTCTCGTCGGCTTCCACCACCAGCGGCCCGTCGCCACCCCAGGCGGCGCTGCGGCCCAGGTGGGCGATGGACGCCCCCACCACCCAGCCGGGGTCCCGCCCGGTGCCGGCCAGGATCGTGGTGAGCAGCGCCGACGTGGTCGTCTTGCCGTGGGTGCCGGCCACGGCGACGGTGGTGCGCTCCCGGCACAGGCCGGCCAGGGCGCCGGACCGGTGGACCACCGGCACCGCCCGGCCGGTGGCGGCGACGACGTCGGGGTCGTCGGACCGGGTCGCCGTCGACGTCACCACCGCGTCGACCGCGGGGTCGAGGGGCGGGCGGGCGGCGCCCGTGGTGACGGCGACACCGGCGGCGATGAGCATGGGCAGGAACGGCGTCGAGTCGGCCGGGTCGTGGCCGCTGACCCGGTGCCCGCTCTCGGCCAGGAGGGTGGCCACCGCGCTCATGCCGGCGCCCCCCACGTTGGTGACGTGGATCCGCCGGGGCACGGCCAGGTCGAGCGGCGTCACCGGCCGCGCGGTGACGGGGACGTCGGTCACGGCCGTTCACCCACGAGCGTGCTCCTCGACCAGCGCGGCGATGTCGTCGGCCGCGCTCGGGCGGGCGGCGGCCCGGGCGGCCCGGGCCATGGCGTCGAGGCGGGCCGGATCGGCGAGGAGGGCGTCGGCCTCGGCCACCAGCCGCTCGCCGTCGAGCTCGGCGTCGGGGACCAGCACGGCGGCGCCGGCGTCCACCAGGTGACGGGCGTTGGCGGTCTGGTGGTCGGCGGTGACGTACGGCGACGGGACCAGGACCGCCGGCAGCCCGGCGGCCAGCAGCTCGAAGCTGGTGCTCGACCCCGACCGGCACACCGCCAGGTCGGCGGCGGCCAGCGACGTGGGCATGTCGTCCTCGTAGCGGACCGCCTGGTAGTGGAGCGGGGCGTCGGGGGGCACGGGCGGGCCCCCGGCGGTGATCTCGTCCCAGTCGCGGGCGCCGACGATGTGGCGGATGTGGAGGTCGCCCCGGCCCGCCCACCGGCGGGCGGCGTCGACCGCGGCCCGGTTGATGCGCAGGGCCCCCAGCGAGCCGCCGAAGATCAGCACCACCCGCCGGCCCGGCTCGACGTCGAGCTTGGCCCGGGCGCCGACGGCGTCGCGGGCCCGGTCGATGGCCAGGATCTCCGGCCGCACGGGGTTGCCGGTCACCACCGCCCGCCGCAGCGGGGTGTCGGGGAACGACACGGCGCAAGCCCGGGCGAACCGGCTCACCAGCCGGTTGGCCGCCCCCGGCTGGGCATTCTGCTCGGCCACCACGATCGGCACCCGGCGCACCACGGCCGCCAGGGCGCAGGGCACGCTGGCGTAGCCGCCCACCGACACGACCACGGCCGGCCGCCGCCGCCCGACGAGCCGCCAGGCCCGCCACAACGCCACCACCAGGGCGCCGAGGGAGCGGATGTTCTGGAGGCTGAGCTTGCGCTGCAGCCCCCGGCCGGGCAGCAGCGTCAGCTCGAAGCCGGCCTCGGGCACCAGCCGGGCCTCGATGCCCCGCTCGCTGCCCACCAGCTCGACGCCGCCCCGCGGGTGGCCCCGCTCGACCAGCGCCCGGGCGATCGCCAGGGCGGGCTGCACGTGGCCGGCGGTGCCGCCCCCCGCGATCAGCGCGTAGCAGCGCTGCGTGTGGCGGCCGCCACTCATTGGCCCACCCTCCTGGCCGAGTACCGCACCGTGCTCATCGTTCGCTCGCTGCGCTCGCTCATTGGCGCACCCTTCGGGATGCGCGCACTGACCGATCGGCCCTGCGGGCCGAGTACCGCACTGTCCTAATGGTTCGCTCGCTGCGCTCGCTCACGACCGCTTCCCCGCGGCGGGTCGCGGCGCCGGCGCCAGCGGGCGGACGGTGGCCAGGCGGGCGACGGAGAGCAGCAGGCCGGCGCCGGCCATGCCGAACACCAGCGACGATCCGCCGGCGCTCACGAACGGGAGGGGCACGCCGGTGATGGGGAGGATGCCGATCACGGCCCCGATGTTGACGAACGCCTGCATGCAGAACCAAGCCGTGACCCCGGTGGCCAGCAGCAGCCCGAACCGGTCGGGGGCGTGGAGGGCGATGCGGATGCCGACGACCCCGAGCAGCACGAACAGCCCGACCACGGCCACGGCCCCCACCAGCCCCAGCTCCTCGCCGATGACGGCGAAGATGAAGTCGGAGTGGGCGTAGGGCAGGAACCCCCACTTGGCGGTGCCGGCCCCCAGGCCCTTGCCGGCCACGCCGCCGGAGGCCAGGCCGACCAGCGACTGGATGTTCTGATAGCCCTTGTCCATGGGGTCGGCCCACGGGTCGAGGAAGGTCAGCACCCGGGCCCGCCGGTAGGGGGCGGCCAGCGCCAGCGCGGTGGCGGCACCGATCCCGACGGTCGACCAGCCGGCCAACCGGGCCACCGGGGTGCCGCCCACGAAGCACAGGGCCAGGGCGATGGCGGCGATGACGATGGTGGTGCCCAGGTTGGGCTGGAGCATGACCAGCGTGGCCGTGAGGACCAGCACCACGATCACCGGGCGCAGCGTGGCCCGGGTGTTGCGCATGTGGGCGGCCCGCCGGGCCAGCAGGTCGGCCACCCAGATGAGCACGGCCAGCTTGGCCACCTCGGACGGCTGGAAGGTCAGGGGGCCCACGCCGATCCACCGGGTGGCGCCGTTGGCCCCAACCCCCACCCCGGGGACCAGCACCAGCACGAGCAGCAGCAGCGCCACCAGCAGGAACGGCGACGCGACGCGCCGCCACCGGTGGTAGTCGGTGCGGGCCACGGCCACGAGCGCCACCGTGCCCGCCGAGGCCCAGGCCGCCTGGCGCACCACGAAGTACCAGGACGAGCCGTAGTCGTCGAGGGCGATCACCGACGAGGCCGACATCACCATGACCAGGCCCAGCAGGTTGAACACCACCACCAGGAAGGTGAGGGCCAGGAACAACCGCGACCGCTCGTCGCGGGGCCGGGGCACGCGGGCCGTGGGGTGGCGCCCGCGGGCCCCGCCGACGGCGCCGTCGACCGTGGTGCTCACCGGACCGCCCCGCAGGGTCGCATCCCGCAAGCCTCCCCCACGGGGGCGCCCGATCGGTGGATCACGAGCCCAGCACCCCCGCCGAGATCGAGTCGGCGTAGAACAGCCCGAGGGCCACGGCCATCGACATGATGGCGAGGATCCAGAACCGGATGATCACCGTCGTCTCTGGCCACCCGCCCAGCTCGAAGTGGTGATGGACCGGGGCCATGCGGAACACCCGCCGGCCGAACAGGCGGAAGCTGCCCACCTGGATGATCACCGACATGGTCTCGAACACGAACAGCGCCCCCACGATGGGCAGCAGCAGCTGGACGTTGAGCGTCAGGGCCAGGGTGGCGAGCCCGGCCCCGATGGCCAGCGACCCCGTGTCGCCCATGAAGATCTGGGCGGGCGGCGCGTTCCACCACAGGAACCCGGTGATCGCCCCGACCATGGCGGCCGCGATGACGGCCAGGTCGAGGGCGTGGTTGACCTCGTAGACGTCCTGGTGGCGGAAGGCCCAGAAGGCCACCACCGTGAGCGTGATGAAGGCGTAGATCGAGGACCCGGCGGCCAGCCCGTCGAGCCCGTCGGTGAGATTGACGGCGTTGGTGGTGCCGACGATCAGCAGCACCGCCAGCAGCACCCACCCCGGCTGGGTCAGATGCCACCCGGGCTCGTTCCAGCGGGTGAAGCTGACCGTGGTCTCGACGTCGGTCCACGCCACGCAGGCCACGGCGAAGCCGAACGCCACCACGAGCAGGCCGCCCATCTTCGCCCGCTTGGACAGGCCGAGGTTGCGCTCGTTGCTGACCTTGATCCAGTCGTCGAAGGCCCCGACGACGGCGGCGCCGGCGATGGCCAGCATGACCAGCACGCCGCTGCGGGTGAAGACCAGGCCCCCGTGGACGTGGGCGGCGGCGTAGCCGACCACGGCGGCCACCACGATGGCCACCCCGCCCATCGTGGGGGTGCCGGCCTTGGTGATGTGGCCGTCGGGCACGTCCTCGTGGATGGGCTGGCCGACCCGGTGGGCCTTCAGCCAGTCGATCAGGTAGCGGGTGCCGAGCAGCGACAGCACGAGGCTGATCGCGCCGGCCAGCAGCAGAGGGACCACTTACCGGTTGCCTTTCACGGTGGCGGGGGCCAGCGCCTCGCGGGCCACCACGCGATCGTCGAACGGGACCACCCGGTCGCCCGTCACCTGGGTCGTCTCGTGCCCCTTGCCCGCCACCAGCACCACGTCGCCCGGACCGGCCCCCGCCACCGCGCGCCCGATGGCCCGGCGCCGGTCCACCTCGACCTCGACGGGCGCCCCGGCGGGGATGCCCGACTCGATGGCGGCGATGATGGCCCGGGGATCCTCGGAGCGGGGGTTGTCGGAGGTCAGCACCACCCGGTCGGCGAGGCGGGCCGCCACCTCGCCCATGACCGGGCGCTTGGCCGTGTCGCGGTCGCCGCCGCAGCCGAACACGACGGTCAGCCGGGCCCCGGGGGCGGTCAGCTCGCGGGCGGCCCGCAGCGCCTGGTCGAGGGCGTCGGGCTTGTGCGAGTAGTCGACGAGCACCGTGAACGGTTGTCCGGCGTCGACGGACTCGAACCGGCCCGCCACCGGCCCGGCGGCCGCCAGGCCCCGGGCGATCGTGGGGGGATCGATGCCGACGGCGGCCGCGACGCTGGCGGCGCCGACGGCGTTGCGGACGTTGAAGCGCCCGGCCAGCGCCAGCGTGACGTCCTGGCCCCGCCACCGGAAGGTGGCGCCGCCGGGGGTGAGGGCCACGTCGGCGGCGTCGGCCAGCGCGTAGGGATGCAGGGCCAGCTCGCCCGAGGCGGCCAGCACGTCGTACAGCCGCCGCCCCCACGGGTCGTCGACGCACACCACCGCCCGGTCGGTGAAGGCGGGCGTGAACAGCCGGGACTTGGCGGCGAAGTACTCGTCCATCGTGCCGTGGTAGTCGAGGTGGTCCTGGGACAGGTTGGTGAACGCGGCGGCCGCGAACCGGGTGGCGTCGACCCGGTGCTGGTCGAGGCCGTGGGACGACACCTCCATGGCCACCGCCGCCGTGCCCCGGCGCCGGTGCTCGGCCAGCAGCGCCTGCAGATCGGGGGCCTCGGGGGTGGTGCGGGCGCCCGACAGCGTGCCCACGACCGCGCACGGCCGGCCGGCGGCGGTCAGGACGGCCGCCAGGAGGTGGGTCATCGTGGTCTTGCCGGCGGTGCCGGTGACACCGAGGACGGTCAGGTGGTGTGAGGGGTGGTCCCAGAAGGCGGCGGCGACCGGGCCGAGGGCAGCCCGCACGTCGGCCACGACCAGCTGGGGGACGTCGAGCGGCAGC
>DASXRH010000198.1:0-2566 GCA_036506715.1 Acidimicrobiales bacterium | reverse complement strand
CTTCAACCAGAACTGGGACCTGGCTCGGGCCTACGCCCCGGCGGCGGCGCCCGAGGTCCGCCACTGGACCGGCAACCTGCGCGACCTGGTCGACGAGATCGAAGCGGTGTGCGCCGAGAGCGCCCACTGCTGCGACGACGGCGACCTGCTCCTCCCCCAGCTCGACGACCTGCTGGCCTGGGGCCGGCGGCTGGCGGCCGCCAGCGACGAGTACACCCAGCTGGCCCTGCTGGGCGGCGGCCCGGGCGGGCGGGTCAACGGCCGCAAGGACAACTGGCCGAGCTACGACCTCACCGCCCTCAAGGACCGCTGCGCCGAGGTGCGCAACCGGGCCCAGGCGCTGCGCAGCGAGGTGGCCTACGAGGCGGTCCAGCGGCTGGCGGTCGAGCTGCGGCGATTCACGCTCGAGGCGGCCGACGAGCGCCGACGGGCCGGCGAGCTCGAGTTCCACGACCTGCTGGTGCTGGCCCGCGACACACTGCGCCACCCCGATCACGGCCCGGCGGTGCGGGCCGAGCTGCGCCACCGCTACCGCCACCTGCTCATCGACGAGTTCCAGGACACCGACCCCATCCAGATCGACCTGGCCGTGCTCATCGCCAGCGACGACGCCGTGCCCGAGGGCGCGGCGTGGGACACGGTGGCCACCCGGGCCGGCCACCTGTTCTTCGTCGGCGACCCCAAGCAGTCGATCTACCGGTTCCGGCGGGCCGACATCTCGCTGTTCCTGCGGGCGGCCGAGCGGTTCGGCGGGGCCGGCGGCCGGGTGGGGCTCACCGCCAACTTCCGCACGGGCGCGGCGGTCGTCGAGCTGGTCAACGCCGTGTTCGGCGACCTCATCAAGGCCCAGGACCTGGCGGGCGTGCCCTCCCAGCCCGGTTACGAGCCGCTGGTCCCGGTCCGCCCCGACGCCCCGGTGGGCCCTCCGGTGGCCGTCCTCGGGCGCGAGGCCCACGTCGACAGGCCGAGCGCCGCCGAGCTGCGCCGGCGCGAGTCGGTCGACGTGGCCCACGCCGTCGACCGCATCCTGGCCGAGGGCTGGCGGGTCGACGACGCCCCCAGGGGCGGGGCGCCCGGGTGGCGGCCGGCCCGGGCCGGCGACATCGCCATCCTGCTGCCCACCCGCACGTCGCTCCCGGCGCTGGAGGACGCTCTGACTGCCGCCGGCATCTCCTACCGGGCCGAGTCGGCGTCGTTGGTCTACGCCAGCCGGCTGGTGCGCGACCTGCTGCTCACGCTGCGGGCCATCGAGGACCCCAGCGACGAGCTGGCCACCGTCGCCGCCCTGCGGTCGCCCCTCTTCGCCTGCGGCGACGACGACCTCTACCGCTACCGGCGCGAGCACCACGGGCGCTTCGACCACACCCTCCCGCGGCCCGACACCGTGCCCGAGGGCGACCCGGTGGCCGCCGGCCTCGACTACCTGCGGGCGCTGCACGAGATCCGCCAGTGGACATCGCCCAGCGAGCTGGCCGACCGGGTCGTGCGCGACCGGCGGCTGCTCGAGCTGGGCGAGGCAGAGGGCCGGCCGCGCGACCTGTGGCGGCGGGTGCGGTTCGTGATCGACCAGGCCCGGGCGTGGACCGATGCCACCAACGGCACGCTGCGTCAGTACCTGGCGTGGATCCGCCAGCAGACCGCCGAGGGCAGCAGGGTGGCCGAGGCGGTGCTGCCCGAGACCGACGACGACGCCGTGCGCATCCTCACCGTGCACGCGGCCAAGGGACTCGAGTTCCCGGTGACGATCCTGGCCGGACTGTCGACCCAGCCCCAGAACCGCCGGGCCGGCGCCGAGGTGGTGTGGCCCCCCGGCCGGCCGTGCCTCATCCGGGTGGGGCGGACCGTGGTGTCCGAGGCGTTCGAGGCCCACCGGCCCATCGACGAGCAGATGTCCCACGACGAGCGCATCCGGCTGCTGTACGTGGCCTGCACCCGGGCGCAGGACCACCTGGTCGTGTCGCTGCACCGTAAGACCCGGGCCCGCCCGGCCGACAGCGCCTCCCGCCTCACCAGCGCCGAGCTGCTGGCCAGCGCGCTCGACGACCGCCTGGCCGACCTCCCAGAGGTGGGCCTCCCGGCCGGCGCCCCACCCCCGACCGCCCGCGCGGGGGCAGCCGACACCCCTGTGGCGACCGACCTCCCCGACCTCCCCGACCTCGCCACGTGGCGCCGGCAGCGCGACGACGCGCTGGCCGCCAGCCGGGTGCCGGGCACGGTGGCCGCCACCGCCCTCACCGAGGACGGCCGGCCCGACGCCGTGGCCGACCCGGGCCTGCACAAGCGCCCCCGCGACCTCGACCTGCCCCCGTGGCAGAAGGGCCGCTACGGCACGGCCATCGGCCGGGCGGTCCACGGGGTGATGCAGACGATCGACCTGGCCACGGGCGCGGGCAAGCAGGAGGCGGTCGCAGCCCAGGCCGCCGCCGAAGGCGTGATGGGCCACGAGCCACGCGTGGCCGCCCTGGTGGACGCGGCGTTGGCGGCCCCGGCGGTGGCCGAGGCGGCGGGCGCGCCCCACTGGCGCGAGCTGTACGTGGGCGTGCCGCTCGAGGGTGGACGAACGCTG
>DASXRH010000197.1:0-3321 GCA_036506715.1 Acidimicrobiales bacterium | reverse complement strand
GCCTTGCGGCTGATCGGACCCCGAACCGGCGCTCTGGGCACGAACACCCAGCCAACGTGGGGGACGGGCTTGCCGCCGACGAGGCGCCCCTCGTCGAACAGCCAGGGGTAGTCGCCGTGGAACTCCTGGAACGAGTCGTTCGACAGGATGGAGGCCCCGGCCCGGCGGGCGATCTGGAGCACGAAGGCGTCACCCCGGCCGATGGCCCCCGCGGGCGGGGTGATCAGCTCGTTGGCGTTGACGGCGTCCTCGTAGGTGTCGCGCTCCTTGCGGTCGATGCGGTTGGGGAAGGTGGCGTCGACCACCACGGTGACGAACGTGGGGTGGTACTCCTCGATGAACGCCTGCACCGCCTCGTCGAGCTGGGCGAGGCTGGGGGCGTCACGCCCCTCGGTGGCGATGTTGGATCCGTCGACGACGACGTGGTCGATTCTCATGGCGGGCTGCATTCAACCAAACGGGCGGGAGATTCCGGCGGACGCTCCCGCTACGGTGCCTGGGCGATGACCGACCCCGCCGCCGAGGTCACCGACCTGCTCCAACACCTGATCCGCAACGCCTGTGTCAACGACGGCAGCCGCGCATCCGGGAACGAGGTCCGCAGCGCGGACCTCCTCGCAGACTACTTCGACGGCTGCGGCCTCGACATGCAGCGCTACGAGCCGGCCCCCGGGCGTACCAGCCTGGTGGCCCGGCTGGAGGGTCGGCGGCCCGACGCCCCCACCCTCCTGCTCATGGGCCACACCGACGTGGTGCCCGCCAACGGGGCGCGCTGGCGCCACGATCCCTTCGGCGGCGAGCTGGTCGACGGCGAGGTGTGGGGCCGGGGCGCGGTCGACATGCTCAACCTCACCGCCTCGATGGCGGTGGCCGTCCGCCGCCTGGCGGCCGGCGGGGCGGCGCTCGACGGCACCCTCGTCTACCTCGCGGTGGCCGACGAGGAGGCGCTCGGCACCTGGGGCGCCGACCACCTCACCCGCCACGAGATCGACGCGGTCGGGGCCGACTACGTCATCACCGAGTCGGGCGGCATCCCGGTGCCGGGCGGCGACGGCGAGCTGCGCCTGCCGGTCCTGGTGGGCGAGAAGGGGACGTGCTGGTGCACGCTGCGGGTCAGCGGCACGCCGGGCCACGCCTCCCAGCCCTACCGCACCGACAACGCTCTGGTCACGGCCGCCCGGGTGGTGCAGCGGCTGGCCGACCACCATCCCGAGGCCCGCATCCACGACACCTGGCGCCGGTTCCTCGACGGCATGGCCCTGCCCGACGAGATCACCGCGCCCCTGCTCGACCCCGACCGCATCGACGACGCCCTCGGCGAGCTGCCGGTGGGCATGGCCCGCCAGTTCCACGCCTGCACCCACACCACCTTCGCCCCCACCGTGGTCCACGGGGGCACGAAGACCAACGTGATCCCCGACCAGGTCGACCTCCAGCTCGACGTGCGCACGCTGCCGGGCGACGAGCTGCCCCAGGTCCGGGCCCTACTCGACGAGGCGTTGGGCGACCTGGCCGACCGGGTCGAGGTCCTCGAGGCCTACGACGACCCCGCCACGGCCTCCCCGGTCGACACCCCCCTGTGGGACTCCCTTGGCCGGGCCACGCGGGGCGTCTACGCCGGCAGCCACCTCGTGCCCATGCTCAACGTGGGCGCCACCGACGCCCGGTTCTTCCGGCGGCTGGGCACCACCTCGTACGGGTTCGGGCTGTTCAGCCGCAAGCTCACGTTCGAGGAGTTCGGGAAGATGTTCCACGGCGACGACGAGCGGGTCGACGTCGACTCGCTGCGGCTGTCGACCGACCTGTGGGACGCCGTCGCCCGCGACCTGCTGGCCGGGTGAGTGGGCCGGTCAGGTCGGCCTGAACGACAGCGCCAGCTTCCGGGCCAGGTCGGGGTCCTCGCCGTTGGGCTTGCGCCAGTAGGTGAGCCATCACAGGTCTCCGCCCACCACCACGTAGTAGCGCTCGGCGGTCATGTCCGCCATGTGCGCATCGATGCGCACCCATGCCATCTCTCCGATGGGCGAGGCGATCCGGCCCTCGTCGGTGAAGGTCATCCCCGCGACATCGGGCAGGCGCTCATTCTCCGAGACGACGAAGCCGAGGTCCACGTCGCCGACACCGGCCACGTGGTTGACCGAGAACACGCTCCCGGTGCGGACCAGGGTGGGGTCGCAGGCGATGAAGACGGCTTCCTGGTGCTGGAACGCCTCGACCATCGCCACGGCCTCGCCGGCCGCCGCCGGATCGGCGGGGATGAGCTGCTGGGCCACGGCCGCGGCGTCGCCGGCGAGTAGGGCCGACGTCCACCACGGGGGCATCGCGACCGTGAAGGTCCCGTCGCCCGACGGGACGACCTGCCAGCCCAATGGCACCCCCGAGGGATCCGTCGTGGTCGTGGTGGCCGGTGCGACGGTCGTGGACGTCGTCGCCGGCGCCGTGGTCGTCGTCGTGAACGGCGAGCCGGCCCGGATCCCGCCGTCGCCGCGCGGCCAGGCGAGCACCGCGGCCGCCACCATCAGGGCCACGGCCCCGCCGACCGCGGCCGCCACGATCGGCCCGCGGCCCCGCGGCCGTCCGTCGTCGTCCCGGGGTGTGACCCCGCCGCCCGTGCCCATAGGCTCCGCAGACTATGCCGGTGCGCGCCGTGATCTTCGACTTCGGCGGGGTGATCCTCACCAGCCCGTTCGAGGCCTTCGCCCGCTACGAGGCCGACAACGGCCTCCCCGCCGGGCTGCTGCGCCGGCTCAACGCCACCAACCCCGACGACAACGCCTGGGCCCGGCTCGAGCGCAGCGAGGTCGACCGTGCCGGGTTCGCCGACCTGTTCGAGGCCGAGGCGCGGGCCGCCGGCCACACCGTCGACGGCCGCGTGGTGCTGGGGGTGCTGTCCGGCCAGCTGCGGCCGGCCATGGTGGAGGCGCTGCGCCGCTGCCACCAGCGGCTCAAGACGGCGATGCTGACCAACAACTTCGTGCCCGACGACGGCGGCGAGCGGGCCGGAGCCGGCGCCCCGGACCCGATGGCCGGCGTGCTCGACCACTTCGACGTCATCGTCGAGTCGAGCCGTGTGGGGCTGCGCAAGCCCGACCCCGCCATCTACCGGCTGGTGTGCGACGAGCTGGGCGTCGAGCCGAGCGAGGCGGTGTTCCTCGACGACCTGGGCATCAACCTCAAGCCGGCCCGGGCCATGGGCATGACGACCATCAAGGTCGTCGACCCGGCCGCGGCGCTGGCCGAGCTGGAGACCGTCGTCGGCTTCCCGGTGTCCTGACCGGGCCGCTTCCCGCCCGGTCCCACGGGACCGAGCGGGCCGCCCGC
>DASXRH010000196.1:0-3129 GCA_036506715.1 Acidimicrobiales bacterium | reverse complement strand
CGTGGCCGTAGGCCGACCGGGCGGTGTGCGAGGTGGCCGGCAGCGTGATCCCCAGCGTGCCCTCGGCCACCCGGGGCCCGGCGAAGCCGAGCACCGCCTGGTCGTAGGCCGCCCGCACGTCGACCAGCGATCCGTACGAGGCGAACACCCCACCGGTGGTGGGCGAGCCGTAGATCCCCAGCGAGAGGAGGCCGGCGGTCGCGTGGCGCTCCGCAGCGGCAGCGGTGCGGGCCAGCTGGACCAGCGCCACCATTCCCTCCTGCAACCGGGCGCCGCCGGTGCCGGTCACGACCACCATCGGCAGGCGCAGGTCCCGGGCCCGGTCGTAGGCCCGCACCACCCGCTCGCCCACGGCCGCGCCCATCGTGCCGCCCATGACCTCGAACCGGCCCTCGATGTAGGCGTAGTGCTCGGTCCGCCCGGTGCGGACGGCCTCGCCGGTCTCGGCCAGGCCCCGACGGCGCGCCTCGTAGCCCGGGAAGCCGAGCGGGTCACCGGCGATCAGATCGGCATCCCACTCCTGGACCGAGGGGTGGAACGGCATGGCCGGAAAGTCTCCCACCTGGCCCGTCGCGCCGACCAGACCACATCAGGACCCGGTCGTCCAGGGCGACGCGATCCCCGCCAGCGGCCAGCGGCCAGCGGCGACAAGCCGACCCACCGGCGTGCTAGCGCAGGCGGAGGGCGACCTCGTTGGCCAGCAGCCGGCCGCGGATCGTGAGGACCGCATGGTCGTCGTCGCCGACCTCGACCAGATCGCCCAGCTCGGCGACCGGCAGCGACCCGGCGGGGACGCCGGCGCTCGTGCGCACCGCCAGCTGCAGGGCCTCGATCCGGCGCTCGCCCGGGTCGAGCCGTTCGCCCGCCGCCTCCGGCGACCGGCCGGCCGTCACCGCCTCGATGTAGCGCTCGGGCGTGCGCACGTTCCAGAACCGGCGGCCGGCGCGATGCGAGTGCCCGGCGCAGCCGAACGCCTGGTAGTCACCCATCGACCAGTACAGCCGGTTGTGGCGGCACTCGTGCCCGGGCCGGGCCCAGTTCGAGATCTCGTACCAGGCCAGCCCCGCCGCCTCCATCGCGTCGGCGGCCGCCTGGTACTTGTCGGCCTGGTCGTCGTCGTCGGGGTGACGGGACGGGTCGTCGGCCAGCGGGGTGCCCGGCTCGACCGTGAGCGCGTAGGCGCTGACGTGGGGCGGGTCGAGGGCCAGGGCGCCGTCGAGGGTGCGGCGCCAGTCGTCCACCGTCTCGCCGGCGCCCCCATAGATGAGGTCGAGGTTGAAGGTGGGGATGCCGGCCTCCCGCACCAGGGTGACGGCCCGGCGCACGTTCGCGGGGTCGTGGGTGCGCCCGAGGGCGGCCAGCACGTGGCCGACCATCGACTGCACGCCCAGGCTGACCCGGTTCACGCCCCCGGCGGCGTAGGCGGCCACCAGTTCGGGCGTGACCGTGTCGGGGTTGCACTCCACCGTGACCTCGCACCCCGGCGCGCGCGGCACGGCGTCGAGCACGGCCACCAGGGCGGCGGGGTCGACCAGGGACGGCGTGCCCCCGCCCACGAACACGCTGGTGGCCGCCGGGAGTCCGGCGGCCACCTCGCGTTCGATGTCCCGACGGCAGGCGTCGAGGTAGGACTGCTGCAGGTGGTGGCGGTCGGTCCAGGTGGCGAATGCGCAGTAGTCGCACCGGGCTGCACAGAACGGGATGTGCAGGTAGACCCCGAAGGGCGCCGGTGTGGCAGGCGCGGGCGAACCGGGCGCGACCGACCTCCCGTCAGCGGACCAGGCAGAGGCCCAGGCTGTCGAGCCGGGCCGGCACCTGGTCGGGGTGGCAGTCGAGGATGCAGGCCACGGCCCGCAGGTCCTCGCGCCGGATGGTGAGCATGCGCCCGTTGTAGTCGCCCCGCTGGACCTGGATCATCCGCAGGTAGCGGGCCAGCATCTCGCCCTCCTGGCCGCCGAGTTGCTCGACGGCGCCGAGGTCGATGGTGACGGGGCGGTCGTCCCGCCGGGGCCCTCGCATGCGTTCGGTGAGGTCGACAACCTGCTCGTCACCGTTGGCGGAGCGGATGCCGAGCTCGTCGTCGCTCGGGAGCATCTGATCGACGGGTACGCGGTAGAAGCGGGCCAGACGCTGGAGGCGCGGCACCGAGATGGCCCGTTCCCCCCGCTCGTAGGCCCCCAGTACCGACGCCTTGAACTCGTGCTCGGATGCCGCTTCGACATCCTGGAGCGAGAGATGCTTCTGGCGCCGGATCGAACGAAGCCGGGCTCCGACCTTCGCGGCATAGCCGCTGTCGCGCTCGACTTCGAGGTCGCTATCCATGGTGTTCCTCCCTTGGCCATCCCCCAGAAAGACGGCCAGACCCACGCGCCCCCCTCGAGATCGGCTCGAGACGGACGATTGCCTACTCTATGCACTTTTCCGGGCTGCGGACAATCACTGCGCGTGCGGCGATAGACCCGATGGTATGGCCAGGTGACACGAAAAAGTCAGTCATATCACGCTTCGTATCGAAACCCTTACCTATCTGGCACAAGTTCGTCACGTAAAGACGCCAGCAAGGCGCACGCTGTGATCGCTGCTGTTTCGGCGCGTAGCACGTGTCTCGCGATCCGGACGCGTGGCAGCCCGATCGCCCGCTCAGCGGTCGCCCACCCGCCCTCGGGGCCGATGAGCAGTGTCGGGTGGACCAGCGACGGTGCGTCGCCCGCCCGGTCGGCCAACGCCGCGCCGGGCAAGCGGGCCGCCTCACCGAACGTCGCCAACGGCGCGACCTCGGGTACCCACGTGCGCCGGGACTGCATCGCCGCCTGGCGGGCGATCGTGGCCAGCCGCTCGCCGTGGCGCGTTGCCTTGGCCCCGTCCCACCGCACCACCGACCTCTCGGCCACGAACGGGACGATCCGGTCGGCTCCCAGCTCGGTCACCTTCTGGACCGTCAGCTCGGGCTTGTCGCCCTTCACCAGGGCGAACGCAATGGTGATCGGCGGTTCGGGCCGGGGATCGGCCACGACGTCGCCGGCGATCTCCACCGCCGGCTGGTCGCCGGCCGCCAGCCGCACCGGCCGCCACCGACCGGCGCCGTCGCCCACGGTGATCAGGGTCCCGGGGGCCAGCCGCAGCACCCGG
>DASXRH010000195.1:0-9243 GCA_036506715.1 Acidimicrobiales bacterium | reverse complement strand
ACCAGGCCATGCGGGAGGCCAAGGTCACCGGGCGCGGGCGCTGGATCCGCTACCGCCGCTGACGACCGCCGAGCCGATCAGTCCTCCCCGGGGCGACGCCCGCGCTCATCGCCGTCGCCCGAGTGGCCGGGCGGGTAGGTGCTGGCAAGCTCCTCGGCCGTGGGCGCCCGGTCGCGCCGGGCCTCGGGGGGCAGCAGGGCGGAGATGGCGGCCATGATCCGCCGGGTGTCGGCCTCGGCCGAGCGCAGCTTGAGCGGCACCGGCTCGCCCACCCGGACGCGCACGGTGGGCGGGTGGGCGAGGTTCCACACCCGGGGCACCCGGTCGGCCCGGGGCCACACCTCCTCGGTGCCCCACAGCCCGATGGGGACGACCGGCACCTTGGCCTGGGCCGCCAGCCGGGCGGCCCCCCAGCGGCCCTTGAGCTCCGGGTCGAAGAACGCCCGACCCCGGGGGATGGTGCCCTGGGGCAGGATGGCGACCAGCTCACCGGCGGCCAAGGCGGCGGCCGCCTCCACCAGCGGGTCGTCGGAGCCGCTGGCCCGGTCGACACGGATGCCGCCGAGCGCCCGCGCCACGGTGCCGACCACGGGGGCGTCGAACAGCTCCTTCTTGCCGAGGAACCGGGGCAGGCGCCCGGAGCGGGCGGCGGCCATGCCGAGGGCGACGGGATCGAAGTAGCTGCGGTGGTTGGCGACGACGATGGCCGGGCCCTCGGCGGGGATGCGGTCGACCCCGTCGATGTCGAACCGCACCCACGGCAGCAGCTCGGGCCGCATCAGCGCCTGCATCACGCGCTGGGGCTCGACGTCGAGCACCGGCAGCTTGGGCACGCCGGCCGGCACGTCGAGGTTGACGACCGGCCACCGCCGCACGACGGCGAGCGCCAGCATGCGGGGGTCGGGGTTGACCACCACGGGGTGGCCGACGGCCGCGAGCAGCGGGGCGTCGTAGAACGAGTCGCTGTAGGCCCAGCTGGCATCGAGGTCGACGCCCTCGCGCCCGGCCCAGTCCCGCACCGCCTGCAGCTTGCCCCGGCCCCACACGAACTCGCCGTCGATGGTGCCGTCGTAGCGGCCGTCGCCGTCGACCCCGTAGCGGGTCGCCACCACGTCGTCGAACCCCAGCCGCTCGGCGAGGGGCCGGATCATGTCGTCGGGGGTGGTGGTGGCCAGCACCAGCCGGCGCCCGGCGGCCCGGTGGTCGTCGATGATGGCGTGGGCGAAGGGCTGCACGGCCCCGGCCAGCACCTCAGCGGCCTGCTTGCCGGCGTCGCGCACCTGGTCGCGCCGCCAGCCTCGGGCGAAGCGGGCGGCCTGGCGGGTGAGGATCATCGACGGCCGGGTCTCGCCCACCAGGTTGAACAGCCGGTACACCAGCCCCTCGCCGGGGATGCTGCGGCCGGACATGACCCCGGCGTCGCGCAGCGCCTGGCTGATCACCGGACCGCTGGCGCCCCGCAGCAGCGTGCGGTCGAGATCGAACACGGCGGCCCCGGTCATCCCCGCACGCTACTCCCACGACGTCACCGGAAAACGAGAGGAGCCGACCGCGGGTGGGTCGGTCGGCTCCTGCAGGTGCAGCACCGGGATGGAGGGGGGATCCGGTCCGGCAGCACTCTGTGTTATGAGCGGGTCGGTAGGGGGGATACCAACGCCGCTCTGTTGACGCTCACTCTGACCCAGGCCTGACGATTCGTCAAACAGTTGTTTGCGATGGATGCCATCATTGAGAGCGATGGACCTCCGCCAACTCGCCGCCCTGGCCGCCGTGGCCGACGCCGGGTCGTTCTCGGCCGCCGCCCGCCGCCTCCACACCGTCCAGTCCAACGTGTCGACCCACGTCGCCCGGCTCGAGCGCGAGCTGGGCGCCACCCTGGTCGACCGGGGCACCGGCTCGCTGACCGACGAGGGCGAGGCCGTCGTGGCCAGGGCCCGCCGCATCACCCACGAGATCGAGTCCCTGCGCTCCGACGTCGAGTCGATGCTGCACGAGGTGTCCGGGGCGGTGCGCCTCGGCTGCATCGGCACGGTCGGCCGGTGGCTCGTCCCCCGGCTGCTGGAGACGATGGCGGAACGCCACCCCCTGGTGGACGTCGTGATCGTGGACGCCACCACCACCTCGCTGGTGCCCCAGGTGGTGTCCGAGAGCCTGGACCTGGCGATCATCAACCTGCCCCTGGCCCCCGGCGAGCTGGCCACCGAGCCGCTGTTCGACGAGGACCGCATCGTGCTCGCGCCCCTCGGACACCCGCTGGCCGCCCACGCCCGGGTGGCACTGGCCGACCTGGCCGAGCACGCCCTGCTGCTCGAGCCCCGCGGCACCGCCTTCCGGGACGTGCTCGACGAGCAGGCCGCCCGCATCGGCGTGACCATGCGGCCCCAGGCCCAGATCGACGGCATCCGGCTGCTGACCTCGCTGGCCTTCGAGGGCTTCGGGCCCGCGGTGGTGCCGTCGACCGCGGCGCCGCCCTGGTACGAGGCCGCCTGCCGCCGGGTCGAGGTCGAGGGCCTCGCCCCCCGCACGGTCGGGCTGGCCACCCCCCGCCGGGTGCGGCTCTCCGCCCCCGCCCGCGCCGTGCGGGCGGTGGTGCGGGACCTGGTGGCGGCCACCGACCAGGAGGGCGTGCGGGTCACGCTGGGCGGCTGAGCGTGGGCCGCCGGCGCCGCCGCAAGGGGGCTGCGGCGTCCCGCGGCAGTAGCCTCCATCGCGGATCGACATCTCGACAAGGAGCTTGCGACCGTGCCCGAGACCATCACGATCACCGACAACCGCACGGGCGAATCCGTCGAGGTCCCGATCGCGGAGGGGGGCGTCGACGCCGCCGAGTGGCGCAAGCTGCTGCCGAACGTCTGGTTCTACGACGAGGCGTTCATGACCACGGCCGCCACCCGCAGCAAGATCACCGAGATCGATGGCGACGCCGGCATCCTCCGCTACCGGGGCTACCCCATCGAACAGCTGGCCGAGGACTCGACCTACCTCGAGGTCGCCTACCTCCTCATCCACGGCGAGCTGCCCACCAGGGCCGAGTTCGACATCTGGGTCCACGACGTCACGTACCACACCTTCATCCACGAGAACATGCGCAAGCGGTTCCTCGAGGGGTTCCACTACGACGCCCACCCCATGGGAATGCTCGTGTCGGCCGTGGCCGCGCTGTCGACCTTCTACCTCGACGCCAAGGACATCCACGATCCCGACAACCGCTACAGGCAGATCGTCCGGCTGATCGCCAAGATGCCGACGCTGGCGGCCGCCTGCCACCGCTTCAGCGTGGGCATGCCCTTCGTCTACCCCGACAACTCGCTCGGCTTCACCGCCAACTTCCTGTCGATGCTGTGGAAGGTGGCCGAGCCCCGCTACGACGCCAACCCGGCGCTGGCCCATGCCCTCGACGTGCTGTTCATCCTGCACGCCGACCACGAGCAGAACTGCGGCACCACCGCCATGCGCACGGTGGCCTCGGCCCACGCCGACCCCTACAGCTGCGCGGCCGCCGCGGCCGCCGCGCTCTACGGCCCCCGCCACGGCGGCGCCAACGAGGCCGTCATCCATATGCTCGGCCAGATCGGCTCGATCGACCGGGTCGACGACTACGTCAGGCGGGTCAAAGCCGGCGAGGTCAAGCTCCAGGGCTTCGGCCACCGCGTCTACAAGAACTACGACCCCCGGGCGAAGATCATCAAGCAGACGGCCGACGAGGTGTTCGACGTCACCGGGCGCAACCCGCTGCTCGACATCGCGCTCAAGCTCGAGGACGTCGCCCTCAACGACGAGTACTTCACCTCCCGCAAGCTCTACCCCAACGTCGACTTCTACTCCGGGCTGATCTACCAGGCGATGGGCTTCCCCACCGAGATGTTCACGGTCCTCTTCGCCATCCCCCGCATGTCCGGCTGGCTGGCCCACTGGGTCGAGCTGCTCGAGCAGGACCAGAAGATCGCCCGCCCCCGCCAGCTCTACGTGGGTGCCCCCGAGCGGTCCTACGTGCCCATGGCCGAGCGGGGCTGAGCCCCGGCCGCCGGCCCCGACCACGACCTGGAGGCAGCACCGTGCACGCGGTGACCATCGTCGACGGCGCCCTCACCTGGCGCGAGCACCCCGATCCCACCCCCGGCGCCGGCGAGCTGCTGGTGCGGGTGCGGGCCGCCGGCGTGTGCCGGGGCGACCTGATGCAGCGCGACGGCTTCTACCCGCCGCCGCCGGGCACCGCGCCCCCCGACCGGCCGGGGATGGAGCTGGCCGGCGAGGTGGCGGCCACCGGCGCCGGTGTGCGCCGCTTCACCGCCGGCGACAAGGTGATGGCCGTGGTCCACGGGGCCGCCCAGTCCGAGCTGGCCATCGTGCCCGAGCAGGTGGCGATGCCGGTGCCCGACGGCGTGTCGTGGGCCCAGGCCGGTGGCTTCCCCGAGAACTACACCACCGCCCACGACGCCCTGTTCACCCAGGCCGGGCTGGGCATGGGCGAGCGGGTGTGCATCCACGGGGCCGCCGGCGGGGTGGGCACCGCCGCCGTCGAGCTGGCCCGGGCGGCCGGCGCCGACGTGGTGGCCACCGTGCGCCACGAGGGCTCCCGCCCGGGCGTCGAGGCGCTGGGGGCGACGGTGGTGGCGCCCGACGACTTCGTCGACCACGGGCCCTACGACGTCGTGCTCGAGCTGGTGGGCGGGATCAACATGGCCGGCAACCTCCAGGCGCTCGCCACCGGGGGCCGGATCTCGGTCATCGGGGTGGGCGCCGGGCTGTCCGCCGAGCTCAGCCTGCTCGAGCTCATGGGCAAGCGGGGCCGCATCCACGGCTCGACCCTGCGGCCGCGGCCGCTCGAGCAGAAGGCCATGGCCGCTCGCCGGGTCGAGCGCCACGTGCTGCCGCTGCTGGCCGCCGGGGCCGTGACCGTGCCCATCGCCGCCACCGTCCCCATGGACGAGGCGGCCGCCGCCTACCAGCGCTTCGCCGCCGGCGGGAAGCTGGGCAAGATCGTGCTCCTGGCCGGGTGACGCCCCGGCGCCGGGTTGCTACCGTCCGGAGGGGCACAGCCACAAGCCTGAGTCGGCCGGTCCCTGGGGGGATGCATGGCGTCGGAGATGCAGGACGTGCGGCCCTCGCCGCGGGTCGGCCTCGGCTGCGCCCGGGCCGGTCCGGGGCGCGCCGGCCCCGACCTCCACGTCTACCCGCGGCCGGTGCGCCGGGCCGGCTGGGGCGCAGTGGGCAGCGTGACGTTGGTCGTGTGGTGGCTCACCCGCTCGGTCGAGGGCGAGGACGACTACCTGACCGCCTGGGTGCTGTCGGGCGCGGTCCTCGGGCTGCCGGGGCTGGCGCTCACCTGGTGGTCGGGCAGTCACGTCGCGAAGGAGGACCGCCGGGTCTGGCGCCTGTGGTTCGTCGGCTACGGGATCACGGTGCTCGGCTGCGCCGCCCTGCTGACGCTGAGCACGCTCGACCGCGACTGGGCCCGCGGCGTGTGGCTGGCCTCGGTGGTGCTGTCGATCGTCGCCTTCGGGGCCGGCAACACCCTGATCATGCGGTCGCGGGCGGGGCACCGGGCGACCGCCCCCGACGTCCTCGACCTCGCCAGCCTGGGGGTGGCGGTGGTGGCGCCGGTGGCGTTGGCGGTGGGCGACACGGTGGTCAGCGCCGACGAGGCCTGGTTCGTCCTGTCGTGGTCCGCCATCTCCGTCGCGCTGGTGCACGGGGTGGCGGTGGCCGCGGTGCTGGTGGCCCGCATCCGCCCCGAGGACCGGGAACTGGCCTGGCTGGGCGTGGTGCTCGGCGTCGCGGTGCTCGTCGAGGCCGCCGGCCAGGTCGAGGTGGGGGTGTCCGGGTTCCAGGTGGGCGCCGGGCCGGTCGTGGCGTGGCACGCGCTGGCCTGCGGGATCGGGGTCGGCTTCGTCCTCCACGCCATGCGGCGACCGTCGGCCGGGCTCGACCGCCTGCCGCCGCAGGGCCAGGTGCGGCGGACCAACGTCGTGTCGCTGTTGGTGCTGGCGGCCGTGCTGGTGCTGGTGGTCGAGGCCGTGTGGTGGCGCGACAGGCCGTGGGTGCTGCTCGGGGCCACGCTGTCGACGGCGGCGCTGCTGGTGCTGTCGAGCCTGCGCCACCTGCTGGTGGCCCGGGAGACGGCCCGCCTCTACGGGCTGGTGGAGCGGGCGGCCGCCGAGCGGCGCCAGCTCCTGGCCGACGTGCTCAGCCACGTCGACGCCGACCGCCACCGGGTGGCCACCCGCCTGCACCAGCAGGCGATGTCGTCCTACAGCGCCATGGCCTCGTTCGTCGCCGCGCTGGAGATGGCGCCGGCCAGTCCCCCGGCGGCGGCGCTGGCCGTGGCGGCCGCCCAGGCCCGCACCGACCTCGCCGAGCAGGTCGACACGTTGCGGGACGTGCTGACGATGGTGGCGCCGCCGTCGACCGACGGCCCCCAGCGGCTGGTGGCGCCCCTGCGGGCCTACGTCGACAGCCTGTACCACGACGGCTGCCGGCCCGACCTGGAGATCGCCGTGGCGGACGACGTGGTGCCCGACTGGACCACCGAGGTCGTGGCGCTGCGCATCGCCCAGGCCGCGATCGCCAACGCCCACCGCCACGCCGAGTGCGACACCATCTCGGTCCGGGTCGAGACCCAGGGCCGGGCGCTGGTGGTCGAGGTCGAGGACGACGGCCTCGGCTTCGACCCGGCCGTGACGACGGCCGGGTCGGGCATCGCCACCATGCGGCTGCTCGCCGGCTGCATCCAGGGCGACGTCGAGGTGGCCAGCGAGCCGGGCTCGGGCACCCGGGTGCGGGCGGTGCTGGGGTCGGACCCGCCGTCGGCCCGGCCCGACCTGCGGGTCATCCCCGGCGAGGGCTGAGCCGGTCGGCGCTGCGCCCGAACGGCGGCGGCGGCCGCCTCGCCGGTCAGCGCTCCATCTGCGAGGTGGCGTAGCGGCAGGCGACCCGCCACGCGGTCTCGGCCTCGACCCGGCCGGCCAGGGCCATCTCGACGCCCGCCAGCGCGAAGCCGAGCACGCCGGCGCTGGCCACCTCGAGCTCGTCGCGGGGCACGTCGGTGCCGGCCATGACGCTGGCCAGCTCGGCCAGGACCGAGGCCCGGGCGGCCACCGCCGAGGCCTCGATCGACTCCTCGCGGGCGGCCCACACGTCGCGGAACAGGAACCGGTAGGCGTCAGGGCGCTCCTGGAAGAACGCGAACAGCGCCGCCAGCAGATGCTCCATGCGCTTGGCCGGCGAGAACGGGGCGCTGGCCGCGTAGCGCAGGCGCTCGCGCAGCTCGCCCAGCAGATCCTCGGTGACGGCCAGGAACAGGTCGCTGCGCCCCCCGGGGAAGTGGCGATAGACGAGGCCTCGCGACACCTCTCCCGCGGCCGCCACATCGGTCAGCCCGACGTCGGCGTACCCCTGGTCGAGGAAGATGGTGCGCGCCGCGTGGATGATGTCCGCGCGCCGTGCCACCGCACTCTTTCTGTGACTGTTCGTGTCGCTCACGCTCGCCTCCCCGTCGTGACACCACCGTACCGTCTCGTACCCCGCCAGGACGGTCGGACAACCACTTCTCCCTACCTTGACACGTGTCATCGGCGAGCCTAGGTTGCTGACACTGGCTGCGTTGACACGAAGCTAAGTGACGGTCAGGCGGTGGTCCATGTCGCTAGGTAGGCACAGCCACACCGTCAGCCGCGCACGCCGGGGGGCAACACGGCGCCGGACGCATCCCGAGCGGTTGCGTCCGGCGCCGTCGCGTCGGCCGCCAGCGGCACGACCGCGGCCGAGGCCTGCACCGCGCCCCTCACCGTGAACCACAGGCCCAGGTGGTCGTCGCCCTCGTCGAGCAGCAGCTCGACGCGGGCGCCGGCGTCGATCCCGGGCCCGTACTCCATGACGGCCCGATGGGGACCGCCCAGCAGGCGGTGGGCGAACGCGGTGCCCGGCTCGACCTGCTGCTCGACGGCCGCCCAGTAGGCGGCGTTGTTGACGTGGCCCAGGAGGTCCATGTCGACCGCCCGCAGCGGCCACGGCTCGGCCGCCGCCCCCACGGGCGGGTCGCCCAGCCACAGCCGGCTCGACACCTTGCGCCCGCCGGCCGCCGAGCCGTAGATCGCCATGAACCGGTCGTCGAGCCGCACCGGGGCCATCGTGGTCACGTCGACGTGGACCCACAGCGTCGACACCTCGACGCGCCCGCCCCGGTCGCCCACCAGCGACAGCCGGCGCTCGGCCCACCGCCGGCCCACGCCCCCGCACCAGGTGGCGAGGTCGATCCACTCCCGCCACCGCGGCGTGACGTGCACGTCCACCACCGCCCGGCGCACGACCCAGGTGGTCGCGCCGTCGTCGATGCCGCTGTCGGCGGTGTCGTCGTTGCCGATGTCCTGGAGGTAGCGGGCGCAGGCGTCGAGCCGCAGCCGCCCGGTGGGGTCGGCGTCGGCCAGGCGCACCCGCCGCCCGGAACGGAACACCCGGCCCTCGGCCGGCAGGGGGACCAGCGGTTCGTCGAGCACGGGCCCGGTTCTAGCGGCGCCCGAAGCGGTCCGCCATCCGGCGCGTGGCGCGCGGCGAATGACGCAGGCGTTTACGGGGCGTTGACACCTCCGTCCACGCCCCCGAAACACGGAATTGTTGTGAACAGCATTCACTCTGTTCCACGTGACAAACATCACCGGACAAATGGCGAGGGTGCTCTTTTACACCCTATGTGCAACCTGCTACACCCTCGGAAGCGGGCAATCGGGTCGACACTCGTGATGCCGCGCCGGAACCCACGGAATCGTCCCACTCCGACGACCGGTCCGATCCCCCCTTCGAGCCAGCGAGGACGACGCCATGACACCCCCCTTCGGCATCCACGACGTCTACGTGACGTCGGCGGGCGCCTACCTCCCCGGCGACCCGGTCGCCAACGACGAGGTCGAGTCGGTGCTCGGCCAGATCGGCACCCGACCCTCGCGCTACCGGCGCACCATCCAGTCGCTCAACGGCATCACCAGCCGCCACTACGCGCTACGCGATGGCCGCCCGACCCATCTCAACGAGGAGCTGGCGGCGCTGGCCATCGGCGCCGCGCTCGAGCGTCGGGGCCTGCCCCTCGACCAGGTGGGCATGCTGGCCGTGGGCACCACCATCGGCGACCTGCTCATGCCCGGGTTCGCCTCCATGGTCCACGGCCGCCTGGGGGCGCCCCCGATGGAGGTCCTGTCGGCCGCCGGCATCTGCGCCTCCGGCGCCGCCGCCCTCCAGCACGCGTGGACG
>DASXRH010000194.1:0-4506 GCA_036506715.1 Acidimicrobiales bacterium | reverse complement strand
AGCCCGTCGATCAGCGGCTTGACCAGGGCGCCGTACTCGGCGGGGTCGTACTCGAGGTCGGCGTCCTGCACGATGACGTAGGGCGCGGTGGCCTCGGCGAACCCGCGGCGCAGCGCCGCCCCCTTGCCCTGGTTGCGGGGCTGGAGGAACACCCGCACCCGGGGGTCGTCCAGCGTGGCCAGGATGTCGCGGGTGCCGTCGGTCGACCCGTCGTCGACGATGACGACCTCGGCCGTCCACGGCGACGCCAGCACCTGGTCGACGACGGTGGCGATCGTCGCCCGCTCGTCGTAGCACGGGATGACGACCGCCAGGCAGGGTCGCGGTTCAATCACGGTGCCGACCTCCAGCCACGGTCACGCGGGGCATCCTAGAGCGCGCACCGACAGGTCACGCCGTCTCGGCCAACCGTCGCTGTGCTCCCCGCTCATGGCGTTGCGCGCCGGGCCGGTCGGGCCACGGCCTCGCCCACCGGCTCGGCCTCGGGTGTCCGGCCGCCAGGCTATTCGTCTCCGGCGGCCCGGCTCCGTAGCATCGGCTGCGTGACCGATCAGCCTGACCTCGACGACTGGCGGGAACTGGCGGCCGAGGACCTGCGCGGCGCCGACCCCGACACGCTGGTCTGGCACACCCCCGAGGGCGTCGACGTCAAGCCGCTGTACACGGCCGCGGACCTGGCCGGCGTCGACGGGCTCGACTCGCTCCCCGGGTTCGCGCCCTTCACCCGGGGCGTGCGGGCCACCATGTACGCCAACCGGCCGTGGACGATCCGCCAGTACGCCGGGTTCTCCACCGCCGAGGAGTCCAACGCCTTCTACCGGCGCAACCTGGCGGCCGGGCAGATGGGGCTGTCGGTGGCCTTCGACCTGGCCACCCACCGCGGCTACGACTCCGACCACCCCCGGGTCGAGGGCGACGTGGGCAAGGCCGGGGTGGCGATCGACTCGGTCGAGGACATGAAGATCCTCTTCGACCAGATCCCGCTCGGGAAGATGTCGGTGTCGATGACCATGAACGGGGCGGTGCTGCCCACGCTGGCCGCGTTCGTGGTCGCCGGCGAGGAGCAGGGGGTCGACCAGGCCCAGCTCAGCGGCACCATCCAGAACGACATCCTCAAGGAGTTCATGGTCCGCAACACCTACATCTACCCACCCGAGCCGAGCATGCGGATCGTGGCCGACATCATCGAGTACACGGCCGAGCACATGCCCCGGTTCAACTCGATCTCGATCTCCGGCTACCACATGCAGGAGGCGGGGGCGACGGCGGTCCAGGAGCTGGCGTTCACCATCGCCGACGGCCTCGAGTACGTGCGCTCGGCCCTGGCCCGGGGGCTCGACATCGACCGCTTCGCCGGGCGGCTGTCGTTCTTCTTCGCCATCGGCATGAACTTCTTCATGGAGGTGGCCAAACTGCGGGCCGCCCGCCTGCTGTGGCACCGGGTCATCTCGCAGTTCGAGCCGCAGGACCCCCGCTCGGCCATGCTGCGGACCCATTGCCAGACGAGCGGCGTGTCGCTGACCGAGCAGGACCCGTACAACAACGTGGTGCGCACCGCGGTCGAGGCCATGGCGGCCGTGCTGGGCGGGACCCAGAGCCTGCACACCAACAGCTTCGACGAGGCGCTGGGACTGCCGACCGACTTCTCGGCCCGCATCGCCCGCAACACGCAGCTCATCCTGGCCGAGGAGACCGGCATCCCCCACGTGGTCGATCCGCTGGCCGGCAGCTACTACGTCGAGGCGCTGACCCAGGGCCTGGCCGACGCCGCCTGGGCGCTGATCGAGGAGGTCGAGGAGCTGGGGGGCATGACCAAGGCGGTGGCGTCCGGCATGCCCAAGCTGCGCATCGAGGAGTCGGCCGCCCGCCGCCAGGCCGCCGTCGACCGCGGCGACGAGGTCATCGTCGGGGTCAACAAGTACCGCTCCGAGAACCCCGAGCACGTCGATGTGCTGGCCATCGACAACACCGAGGTCCGCCGCCAGCAGATCGCCCGCCTGGAACGGGTGCGCTCGTCCCGCGACGGGACCGCCTGCCGCGAGGCCCTGGCCCGCCTGACCGAGGGCGCCGCCGGCGACGGCAACCTGCTGGCCCTGTGCATCGACGCCGCGCGGGCCCGGGCCACGGTGGGCGAGATGAGCGATGCCATGGAGCAGGTGTTCGGCCGGCACAAGGCCGAGATCCGCTCGATCCACGGCGTGTACGGCTCGGCCTACGAGGGCGACGAGGAGTTCGCCGGCGTCCAGCGCGACGTCGAGGCCTTCGCCGCCGCCGAGGGCCGCCGGCCCCGCATGCTGGTGGTGAAGCTGGGCCAGGACGGCCACGATCGCGGGGCCAAGGTCATCGCCACCGCGTTCGCCGACCTCGGCTTCGACGTCGACGTCGGGCCCCTGTTCCAGACGCCCGCCGAGGCCGCCCGCGACGCGGTCGACAACGACGTCCACGTGGTCGGCGTGTCCAGCCAGGCGGCCGGCCACCGGACGCTCGTGCCCCAGCTCGTCGAGGAGCTGCGGGCCCTCGGCGCCGAGGACGTCGTGGTCGTGTGCGGCGGGGTCATCCCGCCCCAGGACTACGACGACCTGCGCGCCGCCGGCGTGGCGGCCATCTTCGGCCCGGGGACGAACATCCCCACGGCGGCGAGGCAGGTCATCGACCTCCTGGCCTCCCGCCGCCCGGCCGCGTAGGCGGCCGAGACCGTCACATCCCGGGCCTACACTTCGGCCATGGCCAAGGCCGGGGTGTCGCAGCTCACCTACGCAGATCTGCAAGCGCTGCCCGACGATCACAACCGCTACGAGCTGATCGACGGAGAGCTGCTGGTGTCGGCCTCGCCCAACCTCGCGCACCAGGTGGCGTCGCGCCGCCTGACCATCCTGCTCGACGCCGCCTGCCCGCCCGGGCTGACGGTGCTGTACGCCCCGTTCGACTGGGTGGTCGACGACCACAACGTCTACCAGCCCGACATCCTCGTGGCCCACGACGACACGCTCACCGAGCGCCACCTCGCCCACCCGCCGGCCCTCGCGGTCGAGATCCTCTCGCCGTCGTCCCGGTCGGTCGACCTGGTGCGCAAGCGGGCGGCGTACGAGCGGGCGGGGCTCGACCACTACTGGGTGGTCGATCCGCTGCTGCCGGCCGTCACCGTGCTGGCACGGGTGCGTGCGCGGTTGGTCGAGGTGGCGGCGGCCAAGGGCGACGAGCCGCTGGCCGTCGAGCGGCCCTTCCCCGTGACCGTCGTGGCCGCCGACCTCGTGACCTGAGCTCGCCGTGGACACCCTCGTGCCAGCGGGGCCCGGGGCCGTCGCTGCCGGCGTCGACCCGGGCGCAGGGGTCGGGGAGGATCAGCCCGCCGGCCGCGGATGGCGGCCGCCGCGCCTGGTCGTGCTGGCCACCGTGCTGTTCGGGCTGGTGGGCTGTCTGTGGACCGTGGCCGTGCCCGCCTACCGGGCGCCCGACGAGGCCGCCCACGTCGACCTCACCCTCTACCTGGCCGCCGGGCACCCCTACCCCCGCTACGACGGCCGCTACTTCGGCGAGGAGGTCGGTCTCGACACCGACCGCTACCTGATCGTCCTGTCGGTCCCCTGGCCCCGGTTCGACGCCGCCGACGCCCCGCCCCGCGGTGACCGGCCCGACGTCGACGAGCTGGGCATCGCCCCAGACGCCGAGGCCCGCCGGGGCGACCGCCACCGGGCCGGCTACCCCTACGTCTACAACCAGATGCCCCAGCACCCGCCGCTCTACTACCTGGGCATGGCCGGCCTGCTCCGGGTCGAGCGGGCACTGCTGCCGGGTGACGGGCTGCCCTCCCTCGACCGCGAGCTGGCGCTGCTGCGGCTGGCCAACGTGGCCCTCGTGCTGCCGCTCCCGCTGCTGGCCTGGGCCACGGCCCGCCGGATGGGTGCCGGCGACCGGGCGGCGGGGGTGGCGGCGCTGCTGCCGCTGTGCCTGCCCCAGTTCGCGCACATCGGGGCGGCGGTCAACAACGACAACCTGCTCACCCTGCTGGGCGGGATGCTGGCCGCGCTGCTCGCGGGCGTGGCCCGGGGCAGGCGGACGCGGCGCACCGACCTGGCCGTCGGCGTCGTGCTCGGGCTCGCGCTGCTGACCAAGGCCTTCGCCGTCATGCTCGTGCCGTGGGTGGCGGCCGCCTACGCCGTGGGCGCCTGGACCACCCGCCGGCGCCGGGAGTCGGCGGTCGGGCTGGCCGTGGCCGGGGCCGGCGCCGCGGTGGTGGGCGGCTGGTGGTGGGTCGCCAACTGGGTCCGCGAGGGCCAACCGGCTCCCACCACCGAGACCCTGACCCGCACCACCGACCAGCGGCCGCCGGGCTTCCACGCCGAGCCCGTGCAGTTCCTGTGGACGTTCGCGGGCCGCCTGGTCTCCCACACCTGGGCCTGGGTGGGCTTCGGTACGCCCAAGTTCGAGCTGCCCCGGGGCGTCGTGGCCGGGCTCACGCTCGCCGTGGTGGCCGCGGTGGCCGTGGCGCTGCGGGCGGCCGCCCGC
>DASXRH010000193.1:0-2577 GCA_036506715.1 Acidimicrobiales bacterium | reverse complement strand
TCACCCATTTCGTGGCCGGCCTCGGCACCACCGGCACGCTCATGGGCGTCGGCCGCTTCCTCAAGGAGCAGAACCCGGAGATCAAGATCATCGCCATCGAGCCGCCGCTCGGCGAGCGGGTCGAGGGCCTGCGCAACCTGGACGAGGGCTACATCCCCCCGGTGTACGACAAGTGGGGTGGCCAGGACCTGCTCGACCGCAAGCGCATCGTGCGGCCCCGCGAGTCCATCGAGTGGACCCGCCGGCTGGTCGACGTGGGCGTGTTCTCCGGCATCTCGGGCGGGGCGGCGCTGGCCGGTGCGGCCAAGGTCGCGGGCGAGATCGAGCGGGGCACGATCGTGGTGATCCTGGCCGACGGCGGCTGGAAGTACCTGTCCACCGGCGCCTGGACCGGCGACATCGACGAGGTCGCCGCCCTGGCCGAGCGGCTGATCGTCTTCTGACGCCGTGAAGGTCCGCATCGGGATCGGGCTGGGCACGCAGACCCTGGCGGGCGACGCCGAGCGCTTCCCCGGCTTCGTCGACGCGCTCGAGGCCCGGGGCTTCGACTCGCTGTGGCTCAGCGAGCGCCTCACCGGGCCGGCCCCCGACCCCCTCATCGCCCTGGCGGTGGCGGCGGGGCGCACGCAGAAGCTCAAGCTCGGCACGAGCGTCCTCGTGCTGCCCGGCCGCAACCCCGTGGTGGTGGCCAAGGAGCTGGCCAGCCTCGACCGGCTGTCGGGCGGCCGGCTGCTGCCGGCGGTCGGCCTCGGCGCCCCGGTGCCGGCCGAGCACCGTGCCTTCGGCGTCGACCCGCGGGCGCGGGCCGGCCTGTTCGACGAGGCGGTCACGCTGATCCGCCGCCTGTGGTCCGAGGACGACGTCCACCACGACGGCGAGCACTTCCACGTCGACGGCGTCACCCTGCGCCCCCGCCCGGTGCAGACCCCGCCCGACGTGTGGCTGGGCGGCACGTCGCCGTCCGAGCTGCGCCGCACCGGGCGCCTGGGCGACGGCTGGCTCCCGTCGTTCACCGTGCCCGAGGAGGTCGAGGCGGGGTGGGCCGAGGTCACCCGGGTGGCGGCCGACCACGACCGGGCCATCGACCCCGAGCACCTCGGCGTGCTGGTGCTCTACACCCGGGGCGAGCTGCCCGACCCCATCGCCCGGGTGGTGGCGTCCCGCCGTCCCGGCCTCGACCCCCGGGCCGTGATCCCGGCCGGCATCGACGGGCTGCGGCGCCAGGTCGAGCGGTTCATCGCCGTGGGGGCGTCGAAGTTCGTGGTGGTGCCGCTGGAGGACCCCGCCGACTGGGGCGCCGAGCTGGACGCCCTCACCGCCGAGATCAAAGTGCTGGAGACCTGAGCGCCTAGAGATTGGTCAGGATGAGGCCGGAGCCCACGACCGCGAACACGACGGCCGAGCCGATGCGGGTGACGGTGTCGGGCAGGCGGGCGCCGAACCAGCGGCCGACGAGGACGCCCAGCACGCCGGCGAGGATGATGCCGGCGGTGGCGCCGACCCACACCAGCACCGGGTTGCCCTCGGCGGCCAGGGTGGCGGTGGCGAGCATCGTCTTGTCGCCCAGCTCGGCCACGAACATCGCGCCGGCCACCGACAGCACGACCGAGCGGTCGCCGGTGCCGGTACCGGTGCCGGCCTGCTCGTCCCCCTCGTCGCCTGCGTCGCGCTGGCGCAGGGTCCACAGCGCGAACCCGAGGAACAGGACGCCGCCGACCAGCCCGATCGCCCGGGTCGGGAGGGCGGCCCCCAGCAGGCCGCCGATCACGACCGACAGCAGGTTGGTGGCCATGTAGGCGAGGATGACCCCGGTCAGCACCGGGGCCAGGCGGTGCCGGACCCCGAAGCCGAGCGCCACGAGCTGCGTCTTGTCGCCGAGCTCGGCGACGAAGACCAGCCCCAGGGCGACGAACAGCGAGTGCACGATGTGGTCTCCTCGGTCGGGCTGACCGGGAGCGGGGGCGTGCACGACCTCGACCCCGGGCAGCGGCAGCTGGTCCGGTGCCGAAGGTCTCGCCCACCCGCTGGCGCGGGCCGGCCGTCCGGGCATGTCTGCCAGCGTGTCGAACGACCGTGAGGGGGCTACTCCCCTTCGCGCCGGCCAGGCTACGGGCGACCCCGGGGCGGCGCCAACCCGGGCCGCAGGCGAGTGCGTACGGTGGGACGATGGACGATCCGAGCGCGGGGGCGCTGTCCGTCACGGTCCTCGGCTGCTCGGGCACGTTCGCCGGCCCGGACGGCGCCTGCAGCGGCTACCTGGTGCGGGGCGGCGGTGCCACCGTCGTCGTCGACCTGGGATCGGGAGCCCTGGCCAACCTCCAGCGCCACGTCGACCTGGCCGCGGTGGACGCCGTGGTCCTCAGCCACGAGCACCCCGACCACTGGCTCGACCTGCCGGTGCTGCGCAACGCGCTGCGCTACGTGCTCGACCTGGGTGACCTGCCCGTCTACGGCACCGCCGGCACCCGGGCGCTGGCCGAGGGGGTGATGGGCGGCGACCTGGCCCCCACCCTGTTGTGGCACACCGTCGGCGCCGCCGACTCGCTGGTGATCGGCGACCTGCACCTGTCGTTCGGG
>DASXRH010000192.1:0-2973 GCA_036506715.1 Acidimicrobiales bacterium | reverse complement strand
CTGGTCGTGCCGCCCGACGGCGTGGCCGTGGTGGTCACCCCAGCCCGAGGACCCGGGCGAACGCCGCCTCCTCGCGGGCCCGGGCCGCGCCGACGGCGTCGGCCCGCCCGGCCAGCATCGTGGACTTGATGGCCCGCAGCGCCGGCAGCGGGGCGGTGGCGACGGCGGCGGCCAGGTCGAGGACGTGGTCGAGCAGGTCGGCGGCCGGCACGACCCGGAGGGCGATGCCGCACTCGACGGCGTCGGACGCCGACAGCCACCGGCTGGTGAACAGCAGCTCGGCCGCCCGCTGCCAGCCCATGCGGGCCGGGAGCAGCACGCTGCTGGCGGCCTCGGGGGGCACGCCCATCTCGGCGAACGGGGCGCGCATGCGGGCGCCCTCGGCCACCAGCACCAGGTCGCAGTGGGGGAGCATGGTGAACCCGATGCCCACCGCCACCCCGTTGACGGCCGCCACCAGCGGCTTGTCGAAGGTCTCCAGCGCCGCCAGCAGCACGGGGAACCCCGACTCGACGGCCTCGCCGGCGGCGAGGCGGGCCATCTCGTCGAGGTCCTGGCCGGCGGAGAACGCCCGGCCTGCGCCGGTGAGGACGGCCACCTTCACGCCGTCGTCGTCCCGGGCGGCGGTGAGCGCCGCCCCGGCGGCCCGGTAGAGCGGCGAGTCGAAGGCGTTCAGCGCCCCGGGCCGGTCGAGGGTGAGCAGGCGCACGGCGCCGCGGTCCTCCACCTGCACCAGGGGCCGGTCCGAAGTGGGATCCGACACCCCGTCACGTTGCCACGTCGCCGGATCGGTCGGGGCGGGCGTCCCGCTGGCGGCGGCGGAGGGCGGCGACGTTGGCCCGGGTGGCGCACCGGTCGGAGCAGTAGCG
Organism: Acidimicrobiales bacterium; assembly: GCA_036506715.1. GTDB lineage: Bacteria > Actinomycetota > Acidimicrobiia > Acidimicrobiales > VFJN01 > ZC4RG19. Next base: position 2,104 of record DASXRH010000192.1, on the reverse strand, counting down.
GCGGGACCGGTTGCGGGAGGTGTCGATGAACACGCCCCGGCAGCGCGCGTCGGCGCAGGTCCCGAACCGCTCGCGCCCGAGGTCGAGGAACGCCATCGTCAGCCCCATCACGGCGCCGGCGGCGTACTCGTCGGCCACCGGGGCGTCGGCCGAGGCGACGTGGAGGTGCCAGTCGTTGTCGTCGTGACCCGAGATGCTGGGCCGCGCCCGGTGGTCGTCGAGGGCGCGGTTGAGCCCGGCGACCATGGCCGCGGAATCGCCCCGGTCGGCGGCGTCGAACACCGCCCGCAGGCCCGTGCGCAGGGCGGCCAGGGGGGCGAGATCGGTCGGCCGGACCCGCCGGGCCATCCACGGACTGCCGGTGAGCCAGGCCCGCAGGGCGTCGACGTCGGCCAGCGGGTCGTCGGGGTCGAGCGTGCCGGGCTCGGACGACACCAGGCGGACGCCCAGGTCGGCGTAAGACTCAAAGTCCACTTGCGATCCTTACGGATGTCTGCCACGGTGTGAGGGCCATCAGTCGAGTTAGCACCTTACAGGGAGGCCGGGATGTCCGACACGATGCTCACAGACGATCCGACGTGGGCCGAGGGCTGGCAGGCATCGTGGGACCACCAGCAGGAGGGCTACATGCCCGACCGCGAGGCGCGGCTGGCGGCGCTGGTCGACATCGTCGAGGCCGTCGGGGGCGCCGCGCCGCTGGTGCTCGACCTGGCCTGCGGCACCGCCTCGATCAGCCGGCGCATCCTCCACCGGCTGCCGGGGGCCCGCACCGTGGCCGTCGACATCGACCCTGCCCTGCTGGCCATCGCCGCCGGCAGCATCGCCGGCGACGACCGGGTCACCCTGGTGCGGGCCGACCTGGCCGACCCCGGGTGGTCGGCGGCGCTGCCCGAGTCCGGGTTCGACGCCGTGGTCACCGCCACCGCCCTGCACTGGCTACCCGAGCCCACGCTGCGCCGGCTGTACGGCGACCTGCGGGGCGTCGTGCGGCCCGGCGGCGTGGTCGCCAACGCCGACGAGATGCCGGCGGCCGACCTGCCCCGGCTCACGGCGGGGCTGCGGGAGGTCGCCGCCCGGCGCCGGGCCGCGGCCATGGCCGACGGCCGCCCCGACTGGGACGCCTGGTGGGACCTCGCCGCCGGGGACGCCCTGCTGGCCGGCGCCGTGGCCGAGCGCCGGCGGTTCTTCGGCGCGAGCCACCCCGCCGGGTTCGACCCGCCCGCCTCGTGGCACGTGGCCGCCCTGGCCGCCGCCGGCTTCGCCGAGTCCGGCGTCGCCTGGCGCCAGGGCACCGGCGCCATCGTCGCCGCGGTCCGCTGACCGGCGCCATCGTCGCCGCGGTCCGCCGACCGGGGCCATCGTCGCCGCGGTCGGCTGACCGGGGGCCATCGTCGCCGCGGTCCGCTGACCGGCGGCGATCAGTCCTCGCCGGCCATCGCCGCCGCGATGGCAGCGGCGGTGGCCGGGTCGACCCTGGCCACGCCGACCAGGTAGCAGGCGATGGGGGCGGCGGTCCGCTCGCTGGCATGGGCGGCGGTGCCGGCCAGGGCCAGGAGCGTCTCGACCGTGGCCGCGTCGGGCGGGTCGACGCCGAGCTCGGCGGCGAAGTCGGCCACCCACTCGTCGCGGGTCACCCCCGTCACGCCACCGCCTCCACCCGGGCCCGCACGTGCTTGTGGTGGGGGGTCCCCACCCAGGGGTCGCGGTCCTCGCTGGCCGTGAGCTCGTTGGGGGCCAGGCCGGTGACCACGGGGACGCCGTCCTCGCCCGGGTGGTCGAGCCCGAGTCCGTTGGGCAGCGAGACGTGGCCGGACCGCATGCCGTCGTGGACCTCGACCGTGACCTCGGCGCTGGCCCGCTTGGTGGTGACCCGGGCCCGGCCGCCGTCGACCAGGCCGAGGCGCTCGGCGTCGGCCGGGTTGACCCGCAGGGCGCCGGCGGCGTCCTTCCGGCGCCAGGCCGGGTCCCGGAAGATCGTGTTGGCGCTGGACGACCGGCGCTCGCCGGCCGACAGGACGAACGGCCACTCGTCGTCGGTGCCGGGCGGGGTCTCGCCGGCCAGGCCCGCCAGCTCGGCCAGCAGCTCGGGCACCGCCAGGTGGAC
>DASXRH010000191.1:0-4807 GCA_036506715.1 Acidimicrobiales bacterium | reverse complement strand
GGGCACGGGCCGCGACCAGCTCGACGCCACCATCCTGCCGGCCGCCTACTTCGCCCTGTGGGCCCAGCGGCGGATGTACGACCACGGCACCACGCCCGAGCACTTCGCCGCCATCGCCGCCAAGAACTGGAACCACGGCGCGCTCAACCCGTTCAGCCACCGCCGGCCCGACCATCGGGTGACGGCCGAGGAGGTGCTGGCCTCCCGGGTCGTGGCCGAACCGCTCACGGCCATGATGGCCTGCCCGGCCGACGACGGGGCCGCCGCCGCCGTGGTCGCCTCGGTCGACTGGGTGCGGCGCCACCGGCCCGAGCGGCGGCTGGTGCGCCCCGTCGCCTCGGCGCTGCAGAGCGAGGCGTACTCGCCCGGCCACACCTTTCTCGGCCCGGTGGTGGGCCCGGCCACCATGACCGCCACCACCGCCCGCCTGGCCTACGAGGACGCCGGCCTGGGGCCCGAGGACATGGACCTGGCCCTGTGCCACGACGCGTTCGCCAACGAGGAGCTCGAGTACTACGAGCTGCTGGGCTTCTGCCCCGAGGGCGGCGGTGAGGCGCTGCTGACCGCCGGCGCCACCGCCCTCGGCGGCCGCATCCCGTTCAACACCGACGGCGGCCTCATCGCCCGCGGCCACCCGGGCGGTCCCACCGGGCTGGCGATGGTCCACGAGATCGTGACCCAGCTGCGGGGCGAGGCGGGGGCCCGCCAGGTCGCGGGCGCCCGCCGGGGGCTGGCCCACCTGGTGGGGGGTGGCAGCGTCTGCACCGTGAACCTGTTCGAGGCCGACTGAGGGAGGGGCGCCATGGACGACGAGCTGCTGGCCGCGGGGCGGGAGGTCCAGGCCAAGCTGTGGCCCCGGATGGCGGCGGGCCCCACCGGCACGTTCCCGGCCGCCCAGCTGGCCCCCGACTTCTACCGCTACGTAGCCGCGAGCGCGTTCGGGATGATCTGGTCGCGGCCGGGGCTGGCGCTGCGGGACCGCAGCCTGGTGACCGTGGCGCAGCTGGCCGCCCTCGGCCGGACCGACGAGCTGCGGGCCCATCTGGCCGGTGCGCTCAACGTCGGCATCTCCCGGGAGGAGCTGGTCGAGGTGCTGATGCAGACCGCCGTCTACGCCGGAGTGCCGGCCGCCAACGAGGCCCTGACGGTGGCGGCCGCCGTGTTCGGCGTGGGCGATCAGTAGTAGATCGTCGTCTGCTCGCCGACCCGCACCAGCGCGCCGTCCTGGTTGGTCCAGCGGAACTCGCTGGTGAAGAACACCATCGGGCCCCGGCGGGTCTCCCGCTCGACCACGTCGACGAAGCGGCGGGTGCACGACACCACGTCGCCCGGGCGGATCGGAGCGCCGTAGAAACTGCGCTGGCCGCCGTTGAGCACCCGGCGGCCGGGCTCGGTGCCCATCCCCCACAGCCAGTCGCCGCTCCAGGGCCGGTCGGGCATCCACGCGAAGGGGTCGAAGTCCCGGGGGGCCACGATGCCGCCCCACGGGCCGGCGGCCGCGACCGCCGGGTCGCGGTAGCGGGCCGGCGGCGGCTCGGGCCACCAGGTGGCGGTGGCCCAGCGGGCGATGTCGTTGGCGCCGACCGGGGGCGCCGCCACCGCGGCCAGGGTGCGCCCGACCAGGGCGATCGTGTCGGGGCCGAGGAACGTGCCGGGCTCGGCGGCGCCCGACGGCTCGGTCGGCGGCGGGACGGGCGGCATGGCGGGCTCGCCCCCGGCGAACAGCACGACGGTGGCGGTCCCGGGGGTGGTGTCGGCCCCGTCCTGGTTGACGACGGCCAGGTCGAGGGTGGCCTGGCGGCCGTCGCCGCCGGTGACCGTGCCGGTGCAGGTCAGGGTGTCGCCCTTGCGGTTGAGGCCCCGCAGCTCGCAGCGCAGCTCGGCGATGTCCCCGGCGTCGCCCAGCCATCCGGCCAGCAGGTTGTGGAGGTAGGAGACCCGCAGGTTGCCCATGCCGAACACGCCGGGCATGCCCACGGCCCGGGCGGCCTCGTCGTCCATGTGGATGTCGATGAACTCGTCGTTCACCGCCGCGAACCGGTTCCAGTTGGCGAGGCCGGTGGTCCGCACGAAGGGCGGCACGGTCGGCAGATCGGACAGGACGCCGATGTTAGATTGACCGCGTGCCGCTGAAGGACCACGTGATCGCCGACAGCGACCTGCACGTGATGGAGCCGCCCGACCTGTGGGCCCGCCACATCGCCCCCGAGTACCGCCACGCCGCCCCCGTCGGGCTGACCGAGCTCACGCGCGACATGCGGGTCCGGGTCAAGAACCACACCCTGCTCCGCCTGGGCGCGGTGCGCCCGCAGCGCGTCGACGGCCGCAAGACGGGGTGGCGGGAGGAGCACGACTCGGTCTACGCCGAGGCCGAGAAGGCGGGCTGGGACCCGGCGTCGCAGGTGCGGGCCATGGACGTCGAGGGCCTCGACCTGGCCGTTCTGTTCCCCAGCCGGGGCCTGTTCGTCCTCGGGCTCGACTCCGCCGACCACATCGGCGCCGACGGGCTCGAACCCGCCTTCGCCACCGCCATCGCCCGGGCCTACAACGACTGGCTGGCCGACTTCGTGGCCTTCGCCCCCGACCGCATGTACGGCGCCGCCATGGTGGCCCCCCACGACGTCGAGGGCGCCGTAGGCGAGGCCCGCCGGGCCGTCGAGGAGCTGGGGTTCCGGGCCGTGTTCCTGGCGCCCGGCTGCGTCAACAACCGGCCGTGGCACCACCCGGCCTACGACCCGCTGTGGGCCGAGGTCCAGCGCCTCGGGGTGCCCCTCGCGTTCCACGGCGGCGGCCAGACCTACCTCACGCCCGACTTCTCGCTCCAGGTGCTGGACAAGCTCATGCTCTGGCACACCTTCAACCAGCCGCTCGCCATGCAGTTCGTCACGGTCAGCCTGTGCGGGGGCGGGGTGCTGGAGCGGTTCCCCGACCTGCGGGTGGCGCTGCTGGAGGGCAACTGCTCGTGGGCGCCGTGGCTGCTGACCCGGCTCGACGAGCACTTCGAGTGGACCGGGTGGTACGAGGGCACCGACCTCACCATGGAGCCCTCCGACTACTTCCGGCGCCAGTGCTTCCTCGGCGTCGAGGCCGAGGAGGCCACCGCCGGCCACTACGTCGACTGGTTCGGCGACGACAACCTGGTGTTCTCCACCGACTACCCCCACGGCGACTCGCAGTACCCGCACGCGGTCGACACGTTCGCCGCCCTGGCCCTGCCCGAGGCGGCCAAGGTCAAGGCGTGCGGCGAGAACTGGGAGCGGCTCTACGGGATCCCTCTGGCCAGGAAGGCCCCCCGCTAGACACGAACCGGCGCGCGTTCGCTGCGATCCGCGCAGGATCCGCGCGCCGGTTCGGGTCGGGCTAGAGCCCGGGGAAGCGGTCGGGGTCGTCCCGGCCGTCGAGGTCGCCGTTGGGGCGGGCCCGGGCCAGCAGGTCCTCGATGACCTTGCCCGCCCCGGCCGGGTCGCCGGGGTTGGTGGCGTCGGGGCCCCGGTGCCAGCCCTCGGCGATGGCGATGGTGTCGCCCCGCACGTCGAACACCCGGCCGGTGACGCCCCGGCTGAGCGGGCTGGCCAGCCAGGTGCCGACCGTGGCCACCCAGCGGGGCGACAGCCGCTCGCGCAGCTCGTCGGGGATGTTCTCGTCGCCCCCCATCACCGGCGCCACCAGCCGGGTCACGGCGGTGGGGGCCAGGCAGTTGGCGGTGACGCCGAGGCGCCCCAGCTCCAGCGCGCACACCAGCGTGAAGGCGGCGATGCCGGCCTTGGCGGCGCCGTAGTTGGTCTGGCCCACGTTGCCGTAGAGGCCCGACGGCGAGGTGGTGGTGATGACCCGGCCGTCCACGGGCCGGCCGGCCTTGGCCTCGGCCCGCCAGTAGGCGGCGGCGTGGCGGGTGGGGCAGAAGTGGCCCTTCAGGTGGACGGCGACGACGTCGTCCCAGTCCTGCTCGTCCATGGAGAAGACCATCCGGTCCCGGAGGATGCCGGCGTTGTTGACGAGCACGTCGAGCCGGCCGAACGCATCGACGGCCTGGGCCACCATGGCCGCGGCACCGTCGAAGTCGGTGACGTCGGCGCCGTTGGCCACGGCCCGGCCGCCGGCGGCCTCGATCTCGGCCACCACCTGCCGGGCCGGCCCCGGGTCGCCGCCGCTGCCGTCGGTGTCGCCGCCCCGGTCGTTCACCACGACGGCGGCCCCCTCGGCCGCCAGCATCAGCGCGTGCTCGCGGCCGATGCCCCGCCCGGCGCCGGTCACGATGGCCACCCGTCCGTCACAGATCCCCACGTTGCCCCTCCGTTTCTGACAGCGGCGTCAGGTTAATGGACGACGAGGTTGACGCCCCCGCCCCCGTCGGCGAGCGTCACCGCCTCGCCGACCCACTCGGTCGCCTCCATCGCGGCCAGCAGGTCCGGGGCCTCCACCCGGCCGTAGGCCCGCACCCCGTCGGCGACGTCGGCGATCACCAGTCCCCAGCCGGGGGCGCCGTCGCGCCCGTGGGCGACGGTGTACGACGCCACCGTGGCCGGACCGGCGTGACGGTCGGCGATGACGGGGCGGGCGGCGGCGTCGAGGCGGGCCTGGACGCCGGCCCGGTCGGGCGGCGTGACCCGGCCGGCCGGCGGCGGGGCCGTCGAGTACACGCCGAACGCGTGCTTGGTCATGTGCATGCCCACCCCGGTCACCAGCCCGGTGGTGCCCGGGTCGGCCCGCAGCACGCCCGCCATGGTGGCCAGGCTGTGGAGGACGTAGTTGCTGCCGGCGCCGCCGGCGAAGGGCAGGCCGCCGGTGACGGTCAGGCCCCGGCCGT